>JAAUSV010000229.1 GCA_012032525.1 Leptolyngbyaceae cyanobacterium SL_7_1 | reverse complement strand
CTACGATTTCTCTAAGAAAAACTGAGCTTATTGTTAGAAATAGTTCTTATTGCTAATGTTCGACTGGAAACCATACCTATGTTTGACGTATTCAAAATCGATTAGAACTGACAGGCATTTTGTATACAGTAACGGCTCTGCGAGTCAGTCAAGGGCGATCGCTTGAGCCAATCGGTTCCGATCTCCCAGTTGTCAAAGGACGCGTTGGGCAGACCCATGATCCCCGGAGCTAGTTTTAAGGGTGCACTGCGATCGCGCCTTGAAAGTTTCTTGCGGGGGATTGATGATACCTTGGCTGCAAATCCGGCAATCGAAGCTGAATGGGCAATACCGTTCAAAGATGTCAAAGAGGGGGAGACTTTACTAAAAGAAGGGATGGATAGCCTTAAGAAAAAAGCAGATGAATTGTTTAAGAATCAGCATGGGAAGGAAAGTAAGAAGGATAAATGGCTAACCGACAAGATTATAGACAAGACCGATCTCGCTTCACTACTGTTTGGTTCCCCCTGGATGGCGAGTAAATTTCAAGTGCGGGATCTCACCATTTATCAACCCGAAGAAAACTGGTTTGGGCAATACCAAGAACGCGATGGAGTCTCGATTGACCGAGACACCGAAACTGCTGCCGATGGCAAACTCTACGACTTTCAAGTAGTTCCGGCAGGGACACCGTTTGAGTTCAAAGCCATCGTCGAAAACGCCGAAGACTGGGAATTGGGTTTATTGATGATTGGGTTACACCAGTTTGAGACTGAGCAAATTCCCTTGGGTGGAGGGCGATCGCGTGGTTTAGGCGTTGTAAAACTTGAATTAGGCAACCAATGGTGGTTTGACTATCCAGAAAATGAGCCAACCCAACTAATTGATTATTTAAAACGGTTAATCCGTGACCAAAGGATCATTACCTGTTGACTCCTGAGCAATACAAAGCCCACAAGGACGATTGGACAGAAGCACTGATTACAGAACTCGAAAAGCCAAGAGCACAACGATTTCAGCTTCCCAGCCGTGCTACGGCTCAATCATAAAGTCTAGAATCAAGGCAGTTTATAACTCAATGATGAGGTGATGTGATGACGTTTAGTAGCTACAAGAGTTTGGGTGAGACGTTAAAAGAATTTCAGGTTATTTATACAGAAGAAAACTTTATCCAAGAACTTGAGTTTTCAGTTTCCGATTATTTTCGTCAAGATTTACAGTTCATATTAGATGAAGGAGTAGCAAGCAGTACGGAGTATGCCATCTGTGAAAACTTGATCTACCCAGTTTTAAAAGAAGTCTGGAAATCCTACGCTAGCCGCTTCACTTTGTGGAGTCACAAATATCTGAACGTGGCTGAAAATCTATCGGGTTATCCGGAATATATTTTGGCGCGGCGATCGCCTCTAGGAAAAATTGTTTTTGATAAACCTTATTTTGTTTTAGTTGAAGCTAAACAAGATGATTTTGATGGGGCTTGGGGACAATGCTTAGCAGAAATGATCGCGGCTCAGCGACTCAATCAGCTTCCTGAACTAACTATTTTTGGAATTACCTCTAATGGTAGTCTGTGGCAATTTGGCAAACTTGAAGCAGATGGCTTTACCCAAAATAAAGCATTCTACTCGCTTCAAGAACTGGACAGACTCTTTGCTGTAGTGAACTATATATTTAAGCAATGCGAAGTACAGCTTGATCAACTGGTTGTTGTTTGAGATTTATTTTCTAACTATGCACAAACGACTCGTCAACCACTGCACCATCGAACTCACCCTCAGCCCCAGAGGTCCAATATTGATCAAATCAGGCAAAGAAGGGGCTGATCCCACTAAACCTGATATGGAGTTTGTTGAAACCTACCATGCAGAAGGGCGATCGGTTTATCTACCAGGAAGTTCACTCAAGGGAGCGATTCGCGCCCATGCCGAACGGATTGTCAGAACAGTAGGACGCGATAGCAAACCCAACCAACCAGGACTCCTTTGGGCAAATGATCCCCTCAACGACAATTACGATTATTTGAAAGATCCAAAAGACAAGAAAAAGAAATTGTCAGCACCCGCAATTTATAAAGAGTCATCTTTTACAGATCAGCTTTTTGGCAATGTGGAAATTGCCAGTCGATTACGAATTGAAGATGCCTACCCAGTCGATCGCTCCCAATTAAAACTAGAAGAACGCAATGGAGTGGCGATCGATCGGGTCTTTGGTTCAGTTGCAGTAGGACCATTCAACTATGAAGTGTGTACAGCTGGAGCCTTCAAAACCAAAATTCACCTGAAGAATTTCTCGCTAGCTCAGCTAGGGTTGATTGGTTTAGTGTTGCGCGATCTAAATGACGGTTGGTTTGGAATTGGTTTTGCCAAGTCTCGTGGCATGGGGCAGGTTGAAGTTGCGCTTAAACAGGCGATCGTGCAGTATCCAGGTTGTGTGCTTGAAGACTCTTCAAAAATCCAACTATTGGGAAGCAATCAACCACCCTGGGACGACACTATGCTATTAGGTGCAGGGGAATTCCTTGCTAAAGCAGAAGCGAACAAATATGGGTTTCCTGACAACGATAAACAAGCTACTCCAGTCAGGGCTGAAGCAATGGAACTAGGATTTGGAGTGCAGTTGACCTGGGCAGAAGGTACGGTTCCAGATTTGTTTGAACGTGCTGTTCAAGCTTGGCGCAAGGTGCTAGAGGTGGTTGCATGAATTCAGGATTTGTAGGAACCCAGCTAATTGCATCTTCTACAGAATTAAAGGATCTTCTAGAGAAGCATGCAGGTAATCAAGGCTGGTATTTTGTCCGCTGGGCACACACAGTCAGCGGGTTTAAGCAAACGCTCCCTACAGAGTTTGAGCAGGCTGAAGGGCAAATGTTTACAAGCGATCGTGAACTGCGTTGGAAGGCTCAGAGTAATGGATTTGATGTCTTGATCCTGAGTACAACTGGTGTAGAGGGCTTTGACCCAATGGGAAGGAACTGGGTTATCCAAGATTGGGATGCTCATGTCTATCCTTTGACTGAAACCCGACTTCCCAAAGGAATCGCTCACAATAAGGTCAACCTTGGTCAGCGATATTTTATTGATCAAGCAACCTGGACAGTTCATTTTGTTGCACTGGTGGCAAAGGAGACTAAATGACACGATCGCCCTACAATCCCCCTCGATCGAACAATGCAGCCGAAGAATTAGCACCCAAACCCTACGAGCTAATCCCGTTTCCCAAAAACCGTCCCTTTCTCAAACCACCTAGCGGACATCAGCAGTATTTGCGCGATCGCCAACATGGAACGCTATTTCTCACGCTTGAGGTACAGACGGCTCTGCATATCTCAACGGGCGTGACTGCCATGGGCAATGATGTTGGTAGCCGTGTAGCTCTGATCAAAACAATGGTGCAGAGTAACGATCAAAAGCTGATGATTCAAGGAAGTTCCCTCAAGGGATGTATTCGGTCAGTTTATGAGGCGATTACCAACAGTACTCTAGGCGTTATCTCACCCAGACACCGACAGAAAATTCCCACAGAACGATTACCGTGTAAAAACAAAGAGAATCTCTGTCCTGCCAGTCGAGTCTTTGGTGCGTTGGATTGGCAAGGGTTGGTTGAGTTTAGTGATGCTCAGTGTGAAACCGTTGGATCGACCACAGAATTTATGCCATCTCTCTACTCACCCAGAGTCGATCGCAACGCTTACTATGCTAGGAATCTTGTTGCCGGACGCAAATTCTACTATCACACTAATTCCGTCATTGAACCTGGAGAACGAGGAGTTCCAATTCAAGTAGCCGCAAAAACTTACACCTTTTCAACCACAATTCACTTTATGAATCTCTCTGCCGCTGAACTGGGTGCTTTATTGCTTGCCTTGGGACAAGATCCAAAACACCCCTTCTCGCTCAAAGTGGGGGGTGGCAAACCAATCGGCATGGGGACGATGACTGTCACAGTGGATGCGATCGAACAAGTCAGTCATTGGCGCGATCGCTACACCAGCTACACGACTCAACCCGATCGATTAACTGGAGAGCCGTTGCAGCAATTGATGCAGCGAATGATGCAAACGGCTCACAAACAACTGATTGAACAGCCTCAGTTTGAACAACTCGCCGAGATCTTGCGCTACCCAACCGATCGCGACCCTCCGGAAGGGATGTACTAAGGGATTCAAAGCTAGGATTTAAGTAATCAGTACTGGGGAGATTTGCGGATGATGCAAACCATAAACTCACTTACCCAACCCTCTTTAAGCTTTACTCAGTTTTTAGAATACGATTTTCCAGAGGAGGGTCGTTATGAGTTGATCAACGGAACGATCGTGAAAATTTTAGCCACCCGCCAGCACGACAACATTGCTGAATTTGTCGCCGATGCCTTTAAAGCAGAAGTGAAACGATTCAACCTCAACTATCGGGTATCTGGTCGAGTTATGATTCGCACTCTTAGCTCGGAAGGCAAAGAACAAGGACGTTTCCCAGATGTCAGTGTTGTCGATCGCACCCTGTGGGATGCCAATTCCACCGCCTACACTGCCTTTACTGATCCGCTGCAAATTGCGGTTGAGGTAGTATCGTCCAATTGGGAAGACGATTACATTGATAAATTGGACGAATATCAGCGCCTTGGCATTACTGAATATTGGATTGTTGATTATCAGGCGATCGGGAGTCGATCTTTACTCGGCAATCCCAAGATTCCAACAGTCTTCATCTGTCTACTAAATGAGACGGGGCAGTATCAACTATATCCCTATCGAGGAAATGACCAAATTGTGTCACTCACCTTCCCTGAGCTTTCCCTAACTGTAAATCAAATATTTGAAGCCTAAATCAACAAAACCCAAGCAGAAACTATGGCTGAGAGAACATTAGATGAAATGACAGATGAGTACTGGGATCTAGCTCATGCGATCGCTCAATCTCTAGTCAAAGATGGGACAGATGTGAATGAGTTGGGGAAAGCGATCGCCTATCTTCGCAGCATCATGCTCCAGTCTGATGCAAGCGATCGGTTTTTCAAATATCTCAAAACCTTAGTCAGTAATGGTAGACAAGTTTCCCATAGCGGCAGAACCTTGGATTACTACCGCAGCCTTGAGAGAGCTTGTAGCAAACACCTGCAAAAAACCCTTGATGCATCGACTTTACTATACATCTTGAGTTGGGCAGCGCGACTGATGCGTTACTACAAAGTTAGTCCAATTGGAGAATGGTCAGAGCAAGAGACTTCTCCTAAATCCACACCTGCCAAAGTTGCTACAGTCGAATCAGAACGACAACGAGAAATCAAAGCAGCCGTCAAAGCCCAAGCGATCGAGGTGGGTCAAGTGCTGCAAGCCCAAATTACTGCGATCAAGGGCAAGGATGTTACTTATCTCATTCTAGAAACAGTTAAGCTGACGGTAAAAGAACCAAAAAAAGCAGATTCTCTAGCTGTGGGGCAAACGGTAGAAGTTGAAGTTACACAGCTAAGAGATGATGGTGTACCTAAAAAAGTGAAATGTGTAGCTCGATGAACAAGTCGTGGTCCATACCTTTAGTTCAAAAGGTAATTCGCTTCACCATTTTGAAATAAGGGTCTCAACTGGCTTCATTTTTGTCCCGCACCCCGATCGACTACACTAAAACTAGAGTCAACAGTACTCCTATGGTCTCCAACTCCCTCCGCTGGACAACCCGCGATCTCAATGCCATGCCCGACGATGGCGGTTGGAAACGCTATGAAATTATGGATGGAGATTTGTTTGTGACTCGTGCACCTCACATTCGCCATCAAAGTGCCAGCGGCAACCTTCATTTTGAACTAGAAATTTGGTCTAGACAAACCCAGCTTGGTAAACCCTTCCAAACTCCAGGAGTGATTTTCTCTCCCACGGATGCCGTCATTCCCGATGTTGTTTGGATCAGTCAAGCACGGCTTACCAATGGCACGGATGAGGCAGGACATCTAATCGTTGCCCCTGAACTAATGGTTGAAGTCCTTTCTCCGGGTGAACTCAATGAGCAGCGAGACAAAGAAGTCAAACTCAAGCTCTACTCTCTACATGGGGTTCAGGAGTATTGGATTGTCAATTGGCAACTCAAGAGTTTGGAAATCTATCGCCGCACGGATGCTCAACTCCGCCTCGTTGCCACTCTCCTCGAAGGCGATACTCTGACTTCCCCCTTGCTGCCGGGATTTAGCCCTGCGATCGCTCAGATTTTTCTGTAACGCGGAGCATGATTTACTAAGGAGCTTGGGGGTAAACCGGAGATGCTGAACAGGTTAAACGTTTCACCAGAACAGATGCAGCAATACATCCTCACGGCTCGATCGCGCCAGCAACAGCGGTTAGTAGCTCTAGAGCAGCGCAGGCAACACGGCTTTGAGATTGCCAACACAGCCGCACACCTGCTCAAAACAGAGTTTTCTGCCTCACGAGTGGTTGTCTTTGGCTCCCTGCTAAATCAGAATTTTCACGAAACCTCCGATCTCGACCTAGCGGTTTGGGATTTGCCAGAAGCGTTCTATTTCCAAGCAGTATCTCGGCTGCTGTCCCTCAGCGATTTTGCAGTAGATTTGGTTGAAGTGCAACGGCCTAGTCCAGAGATTTTAGTGGCGATCGCTCAGGGAACAGAACTATGAGCGAACATAGTGTTTTGGTTGCCAGACTCAACAAGGAAAAAAATCGGTTGCCTACGATCGCCCATCCAGTTCTAACCGCTCATAGGCAATTGCCAAATTCTCCGTTGCCCGTGTGACTCCAGCCCGATCGCCAATTTCCTGGGCGATCGCCCGGTGCTGCTGAGAATAGTCGATCGCCGCTTGATACTCCTTCAATTCAATGGCGGCTACACCCAAGTTGCCGAGAGCGGTGCCCTCACTAAAGCGATCGCCAATCAACCGGGCAATCTCCAACGATTGCTGATGAATCGGGATTGCCTGCGCATGGTGTCCGGATTGCCGATCTCTATCTGAATTTGCATCCAGAAAAGACCCGCATCATTAGCCCACCTGAACCATTTACTTTTCTCGGTCACACCTTTGCTAACGGACAAGTCCAAGCGCCAAACCGCAAGCCTCCATCTCCGGCAAGCGCATCTAAGCGCCAGCCAAAACCCAACTATGGAGCGCCCAAGGTTTGCAGCATCGTCAAATCTCAAACACAGCCACGAATCAGTAACCCAGATGAATATTGGAGGGAAGGAATGACCACACTATATGTCACGGATCAAGGGGCGTATTTGCGGGTGCAACATCAGCAGTTTCAGGTGTTTCATCAAGATGAATTGCGGTGTAGTGTGCCAGCGAGCCGCATCAGCCATGTGGTGTTGTTTGGGAGTTGCAATGTGTCGCATGGAGCGGTGAGTTTGGCATTGCGACGCCGGATTCCGGTGCTGTATCTCTCCACCAAAGGCAAGTACTTTGGACGACTACAAACCACCGGACAAGCCAAGATTGACTATTTGACACAGCAGGTGCAGAAGTCATTGGATCAAGCGTTTATCCGCCAGCAATCCGCCAGCATGATTGTGGGCAAGTTGCACAACTCACGCATTCTGCTGCTTGCTTGATGGGGGAACGAGCCGCCTATCGACCCATGAGACTGGAGCGGTAAGCAATGTTTTACCTAATTTGCTATGACATCGTAGACGATCGGCGGCGAACGAAGGTTGCCCATTTGTTGGAAGGCTATGGCTTACGCGTGCAAAAGTCGGTGTTTGAAGCCGTGCTTACCCCTGATCAGCGGCAAATGCTACACAAAAACTCGATCGCTATCTCAATCCCCAAGAAGATCAGGTGCGCTTTTACCCAATGTCGCCCCGCTATCGGCAAAAGGTAGAGATTGTGGGATGGCATCCAGAAAGAGCAGTCGATGATGTTGCGTTTATTGTCTAAAGAGGTTGGAGCATGCCAAGGGATTTTATTACTAGTCACCAAGAGTTGTGGGTCTATCAAACTGCCTTCGACGGCGCTATGCAGGTGTTTGCTTTTTCCCAAATGCTACCGGAGCGGGAACGGACTCTTCTCGCCGAACAGATGATTCGATCGTCACGATCGGTCTGTGCCAATCTTGCGGAGGCGTGGCAAAAGCGACGATATCGGCGAGCATTTGTTGCCAAGCTGAATGAGGTGGAAGCAGAAGCCGCAGAAACCCAAACCATGGCTTGTAGTTTGCTTGTATTTTGTGGATATCTACGACGCTGAACGAGGGCAAGAACTGCATAATCAGCAGTATGAGGAGATTTTGA
>JAAUSV010000228.1 GCA_012032525.1 Leptolyngbyaceae cyanobacterium SL_7_1 | reverse complement strand
TGCCAGCTATTCAAAAGCACAAACGGGTACTCATCGAGGTCTTTATCGCCTCGTTTTTTTGTGCAACTCTTTGCCCTGGCCAATCCCCTGATGATCCAGGTGATCATCGACAAGGTAATTGTGCAAAACAGCATCGACACGCTGCAAGTGTTGGGGGTGTTTTTGCTGGTGCTGGCGGTGTTTGAAGCCATTCTCACGAGTCTACGCACCTACCTGTTTGTCGATACCACCAATCGCATCGACATGTCGCTGGGGTCGGAAATTATCGACCATTTGTTGCGATTGCCATTGCGTTACTTTGAGCGGCGACCTGTGGGGGAATTGGCAACTCGGATCAATGAGCTAGAGAATATTCGCCAATTCCTCACAGGGACGGCATTGACAGTGGTACTGGATGCCGTGTTCTCGGTAATCTACATCGTCGTCATGTTTGTCTACAGTTGGGTGCTGACGCTGGTGTCGCTCGCAACGATTCCACTGTTTGTAGTGCTGGCGATGGTGGCATCCCCGTTGATCCGCAACCAACTGCGGGTAAAAGCGGAGCGCAATGCCGAAACCCAATCCTATCTGGTGGAGGTGGTGTCGGGCATTCAAACAGTGAAGGCACAAAATATGGAGTTGCGATCGCGCTGGCAATGGCAACAGCGCTATGCTCGCTACGTCAGCGCTGGCTTCCAAACCGTCCTCACCTCCACCACTGCCGGATCAACCAGTCACTTCCTAAATGAGTTGTCGGGCTTGCTGGTGCTGTGGGTGGGAGCCTATCTGGTATTAAAGCAGGAGTTGACCCTGGGGCAACTGATTGCCTTCCGGATTATTGCGGGCTATGTCACCAGTCCCTTGTTGCGCCTTGCCCAGTTGTGGCAAAACTTCCAAGAAGTCGGGCTGTCGATCGAGCGATTGAGTGACATTGTGGATGCGGCTCCAGAGGCAGATGATCTCGATCGCCTCAACATTCCCATGCCCCTGGTTCAGGGAGCTGTCAAGTTTGAGAATGTCTCCTTCCGCTTTGGAACGAGCGGTCCCCTCCAACTCAACAACGTGAATGTGGAGTTTCCCGCTGGCGTGTTTGTTGGCATCGTCGGGCAGAGCGGATCGGGTAAAAGTACGATGATGAAACTGCTGCCGCGCCTCTACAACATTGAGTCGGGGCGAATTTTGATCGATGGCTACGACATCAGCAAAGTCGAACTCTACTCCCTACGCCAACAAATCGGGATTGTCCCCCAAGACACCCTGTTGTTTGACGGTACGGTGCAGGAAAATATTGCCCTCAATTGTCCCGATGCCTCGGCAGAGGAAATCATCCAGGCGGCGCAAATCGCAGTGGCACACGATTTTATCATGGGCTTACCCAATGGCTACAACACCAGGGTTGGGGAACGGGGATCGGCACTGTCTGGCGGGCAACGCCAACGCATCGCCATCGCTCGTACGGTTTGCAAAACCCCCGCATGCTGATCTTAGATGAGGCAACCAGCGCCCTAGACTACGACTCTGAACGGCGGGTTTGCTTAAACTTGGCGGAGATCTTTGTGGGACGGACGGTGTTCTTTATTACCCACCGCCTCAGTACAATTCGCAATGCTGATATGATCTTAATGATGGATCAGGGCTGTGTTGTTGAGCAGGGCACCCACGATGAATTGATGGGTATGCGAGGACGCTACTATTGCCTGTACCAACAACAAGAAGCGCAAATGTAATCAGACTGGAGTATTCCGCCTCCCACTCAATGGCTCACCGCGAATCGCTGACGGCTAAAACACCTTCCATCCCCACCTTTACCGCTATGAAAAACTTGGTAAGAAACGGACACAACGGCAAGGCAAAATCTACTCCGCCTGCCACCTCCCCCGATGTCACTACCCGCGATCGCGACCTGCCACCCCCGTCTCCGGGGGCGATCGTTCGCACTGAGGCATTTGACCAACCCGTGATTCTCCAGCAAAGCTCGATCTGGTCGCGGGGCATTGTCTGGGCGATCGTGGGTGTCACCAGTTTCGCTGTGTTGTGGGCGTCGATCGCCCGCATTGAGGAAGCCGTGCCCGCCACTGGCAAACTCGAACCCAAGGAACAAGTTCAGGAGGTACAAGCGCCGGTGGGTGGAGTGGTGCAGGAGATCCTGGTGGAAGATGGGGAACAGGTGAGAAAAAATCAGGTGCTGATGCGATTTGATCCAAGAGCAACTGAGGCAGAACGGCAGTCGTTGGAGCAGGTACGCGACTCGTTGATTCGAGAAAACCGATTCTATCGCTCCCAGCTTTTGGGTGCAGGAAATTTATCTCCCGTCGAAGCCGCCCAGTTAAACCTCCCCCCCGAAATTCTCCTGCTGACTGCCAATCGCTCGGCGTTGATTGCTGAAAACCAACTGTATCAAACCCAATTGGCTGGAGGGTCAGGGGCAGGTTTGAGCGCTGACCAAACGGTACGGCTACGAGTGGGGCAATTAGAATCGTCCTCCCGTGCGGCGGCAGCGCAGCTAGAGGTCTCCCAGTTGGAGCGGCAACTAAATGAAACCCAAGTCCAACTCGATGCGGCTCAACAAAATGTGGCGATCGATCAGGAAATCCTCAACGATATTCGTCCCCTAGAAGGAGAGGGCGTAGCACGGCTTCAGGTGCGACGGCAAGAGCAACAAGCCCTCAACAGTGAAGCAGAATATCGCCGCCTCACCCAGGAACAACAGCGGTTGCAATTTGCCATTGCCCAAGCCCAGCAACAGTTACAAAACACGCTGGCAGTTACGAGCAACGATCTACTGAATCGAATCGCTGACAACAACAAGCGGCTCTCCGAGATCGATAGCCAACTCAACAAGTCGATCGTAGAAAATGAAAAGCAGATTGCCGAGATCAATAGCCAACTGAGCCAGGCAGAATTGACCTTGCAATATCAGGAATTGCGTGCCCCGATCGATGGTGTTGTCTTTGATGTGCAGGCAAAGGGGGCTGGGTTTGTCGCCAATACCAGCGAGCCGATCCTCAAAATCGTACCTGACAAAGGATTGGTCGCCCAGGTGTTTATCACCAACCAAGACATCGGCTTTGTCAGAGAAGGGGACTTGGTGGATGTGCGGATTGATTCCTTCCCCTTCAGCGAATTTGGGGATGTCAAAGGCAAGTTGATACGGATTGGCTCCGATGCCCTACCACCCGATGAGATCCACCAGTTCTATCGCTTCCCGGCAGAGATCAGCATGGACACCCAATACATCGATATCAACGATAGACAGATCCCACTGCAATCGGGGATGTCGGTGACGGCTAATATTATTACCCGCGATCGCACGGTGATCAGCATCTTTACGGATATGTTCAACGATAAGGTAGACAGCCTAAGAACTGTACGATAATTCACTCCCATTTCCTACCCTCTCCTGCAACAATAATTAATGCCTTGCCACAGGCTATTACGGTTCTTCAACGGTAATAGCGTTGGACGAACCTCACCCAGTTGGGGGTAGTTTGCTCCAGAAAAATGTGGATTGGTGTTAGTTAACGGATCGATATCACTGCGGTGTGAGGAGTTGGTGGAATGGCAAATCTACTGTTTTCATTGGTTGCTGGGGTTGCCCAGCAGTCGATGCTGGATTTTGTCCGAAAAACCCGTCAGGTGGAGGCGGTGCAGGAAACGTTTTTGCGATCGCTGTTGCAGACGCAGCAACACACAGAATTAGGTCGCGCCTATGGCTTGTCTGAGATCAAGACGATCGATCAATTTCGCGATCGCGTCCCAATCCTGCCCTACAGCAGCTACGAACCCTACATTGAGCGCATTGCCAAGGGGGAGAAAAACATACTGACAGCCGATCCCGTGTTGTATCTCAACCTCACTAGTGGCTCAACGGGCAAGCAAAAATTAATTCCTGTGACGCGGCAGTCGCGTAAGGCGTTTGGGAGAGGGCGGCAAGTGGGAATCGGATTTGTTACGGATGCCATGCGGCAACGGGGGCTGTCCACCGATAAAATGTTGCTGACCAGTTCGGGTCGGGCGATCGGGCACACCAGCGCAGGCATTCCCTACGGTCCCAGTAGTGCCGGAGATCTATCGCTGCTCAACTTGTTTTACCACCACATCTTTGCCCATCCCTTTGCGGCGCTAAAAATTTCCGATAGTCTAGCGCGGCACTACGTCTGCCTGCTATTTGCTCTGCGAGAGACAAAGTTGAACATGATCGGGGCAACATTTCCCATCCATGCGCTGCGACTCTGCGATTATCTGGAATGCTATGCCGACGATCTGATTCGGGATTTAGACCAAGGAACGATCGCCGATTGGCTGGAGATTGATCCGGCGCTGCGAACTAAATTGGAGAGGCACTGGTCGGCAAGTCCAATTCGTGCGGCTCAATTGCGCGATCGCCTCAAGGCAGAGGGGCGATTGCTCCCCAAAGCCTGCTGGGATTTGTCCGTCATCATCACGGCGCGGGGAGGCACCTCCAATTTTTACTTTGAACGCTTTCCCCAATATTTTGGTGATGTTCCCATCTTTGGTGGCATATACGCAGCCTCTGAGGCAATTTTTGGGGTTTATCACGATCTCGATAGCGATGGCACAATTCTGTCGATCGACAGTGGGTTCTATGAGTTTATTCCTGAGGACCAATGGGATATGGAGCACCCCCAAACCCTTCTGCCCAGCGAGGTGATTCCCGATCATCGCTATCGCATTTTGGTGACAAACTACAATGGTCTCTACCGCTATGACATTGGGGATGTGGTGGAGGTTCTGGGGTTCTATGAACGCACTCCCCTAATTGTCTTTCGTCATCGCTTGGGCGGGTTGTTGTCTTCTACCACGGAGAAAACGACTGAGTTTCATGCCACCCAGGTGATGCAGCGGTTGCAACAAACCTTTAACCTGCCATTGGAAAACTTTTGTATCACGCTGTCGGATGACATTCCCGCCCATTACCTAGTAAACATTGAGATTGAGTCTGGGTATACGCTCGATCGTCCCCAGGAATTTCTCCAACAGTTTGATGTGTGTCTGAAGGAGATTCACACCAACTACGCCAATAAACGCCATGAGGGACAGGTGCCCTCACCCCGACTGCGAGTTTTGGAGACGGGAAGTTTTGCCAATGTCGGACAACGGCTTTTGGAACGGGGTATTTCCGAAGTGCAAATGAAATTTCCGCACATCAGTGAGGATCGAACGCTGCTAGCGGGGTTGGCGGTGCAACAGGAGGTACGGTTAGCGGAAGAGAGCAATCTTGTAATCAGCAATTTCAACTGTGCCTCTCGTTCTCCAAACAATTAAGGAGTGCTATGAAATCTGTGTTAGATGGGATCGTCAAACGAATAGAAGCTTCAGTACCCAACCATTCTTTGGTGGGAGAATCGGTCTTTTTTGAAGTGGATCAATTTCCCTGGGCACACGACTTAGAAGCCAACTGGAAAGTCATCCGCGAGGAGTTAGATGCCATTTTACCCTTCGCGGACAAGTTGCCAAATTTTGATGATATTTCGCCTCGACAAAAACGAATTGCCGGGGATAATTTGTGGAAAACCTATTTCTTTTATGCCTTTGGCTTCAAAGCAAAAAAGAACTGTGAACAATGTCCTCAAACGGTGGAATTGTTACAGAAAATTCCTGGGCTGAAAGTAGCTTTCTTTTCCATTCTTGCTCCCGGAAAACACATTCCTCGCCACCGAGGAAAGCATAAGGGAATCATTCGATATCATCTTGGATTAAAAGTACCAGAACCCCGATCGCACTGTCGTATTCAAGTAGATGATCAGATTGCCTATTGGCAAGAGGGGAAAAGCTTAATCTTTGATGACACTTACTATCACGAAGTTTGGAACGATACAAATGATTATCGAGTGGTATTGTTTTTGGACATTGCTCGACCGTTAAAATTTCCCCTATCCCTGGTAAATTGGACCGTGAATAATTTGATTGCGATTTCTCCGATCGTCCAGGTGGCAAAGGGAAATCAACAAAACTGGGAAAAACAGTTTGAAAACCTGTTGAAATAAGTGCCGATTGATGGGTTGGGAAAACCCGCTCTGTGCCAGCCTTGCTGCGATCGCCCCCATGCCGTTCGGCTAAGCCCACGTCGAAGCCTCACCCCTTTTCCTAAGTTTGGGAGAGGGGTAAGGGCAAAAGCCTAACAGCAAGACGGTTTTCGGCTTAGCACGTACAACCTTGATGTCCACAATCGCCGTGTCCATTGGGATGATCATCGGCGCAGACCTCGCTGCAATAAAATTTGCCGTCTTTTTCAATTGCAGACTCGACGGAAACGATGCAAAGGCAAGGTTCGCAAGCACACTTCATTTGGTTAACAGTAGTCATGGCAATATCCTTAATTCGATACCACGACTATAACATATGAACATACATTCATGCATTTGCAGGCAAAACTGACGATGCCCTAGAACGATCGCTCTCGAATTAACTATGGGAGAATCATTAGGCAGTTGTACTTCTATCTATCAGCATTAGCCACTATCAAAACCGTCAACCTTGATTGTGAGTAACCGCTTTTCCCAAGCTAGAACTGAAGCTATTCCTGTTACTGCCCCACGACCTCGTTTCCCCTCGAAGCTATTCACTGTGAAGAAAAATAACTTAGAACTGTACGACCTCAATGCAGCGGATTGGTGGAATAAAGATTCCCAGTTCTACCCGCTCTACTATCTCAACCAGCCCCGGTTTGAGTTTTTCGATCGCCACATCACCGATTGGCACGACTTAAACGCTTTGGATGTGGGGTGTGGTGGCGGATTTTCCTGTGAATTTATGGCAGCGCGGGGCGTGCGGGTGTCGGGAATTGACCGATCGCCCCAGTGTATTGAGGCAGCCCAGAAACATGCCCGTGAGAGTGGCTGGGCGATCGACTACCGCCAAGGCACGGCGGAAGCCATGCCCTACGCCAATGACACCTTTGATGTAGTTGTCTGTGTCGATGTATTGGAACATGTAGACGATGTGCCACGAGTGCTTTCTGAGGTGGCGAGGATTCTCAAACCCAAGGGGACTTTTTTCTTTGACACAATCAATCGCAACTTTAAATCTCGGTTAGTGATGATTTGGTTGATGGAAAATATTCTGGGTGAGATTGAGAAGGGGATTCACGATTGGGAAAAGTTCATCAAGCCAGAAGAGTTGGTTGACCTGCTATCAACCAGGGGATTTGACAATTTTGATATCAAGGATTTGACTTGTTTGGCGAGGCATTTCGATTAAATCTTGCAAATTACTGGCGCTACAAGCAAACGAACACCTTTAAGGTGACAATCAACGAGGATGTTTCGATTAACTACATCGGCAAAGCTACAAAAGTGGGTGCACCATGATCCCGTATTTTCTTGGAGGTAAGCTGTGATCAATGGAGAAGCGATTCCCCCTCCCTCCTCCGATCCACGGCAGGGCTTGATTCATTTCATTGAAACTGCCCGCAGCCGAGGCGCGGCGGACGCCGTTATCTTTCAGATGTTACGTAGTCGGGGGTGGTCCCAACACGAGGTTGAGTCTGCCTATGCTCAAGTGTATGAACAATTAACAGGATTACCTGTTCCTAGCCCCCAGCTCGATCGAGCGAATCAGCAAGAGATGCCTTTCTCTACCTGCTTTCCTTTGCCACCCTGGGGATCTGGAGTCAAGCCTTGGGGCAGATCGGATTTATTGTGGTAGACCAACTGATTCCCGATGCTCTGGAGCGCACCTATGGGGGGCAAGCCTATGGGCTAGCCTCTAGTCTGGCGCGGTTGATTGTTGTGTTTCCCATCTACCTGTTGCTGATGCGCATGCTGATCAAGGATCTGATCGTACAGCCTGAGAACTATCGATCGGGCGTCCGACGTTGGTTAACCTATCTCGCCCTATTTATCGCCAGTTTGATTTCGATCGTCACCGTCGTTGTGTTTCTCACCTCTTTGCTCCGGGGAGAACTTACCACCCGGTTTGCCCTCAAAGTTTTAATTGTGCTGGTTATCTCCATCGGTATTCTTTGGTATTACCTGACTTGGTTGCAACGACAACCCGTACGGTCATGAATCAATCCCACCTCGATCGAATTTTCGCCCTATTAGCCAGCGTAGGCGTTGTGGCGGGGGTGATCACCGGGTTCTCGTTGTTGGGATCACCCAGTGGACAACGACAGATTCGTCTGGATCAACGCCGAGTTCAAGACCTGTATCAAATTGCCTTTGCCCTCTATCAACAGGGGCAACAATCCTTGGTCAACAAAACTCCGCCAACCTTGC
>JAAUSV010000227.1 GCA_012032525.1 Leptolyngbyaceae cyanobacterium SL_7_1 | reverse complement strand
ATCTGATGGAGCAACTCGTCTGCAGTCCACATTGGACATCCATGATCTGCTTAGTGTCGAGACAGTTGACGTGGCTATGGGCGTCGCTAATGTTGCCATAGAGCCGACCATCTGCCCGCTCGATGCATTCAATAATGCCTTGATCAGAAAGGGCTTCTAGATTTTGGTAGACCGAGGTGTGACCAATTTCCTTGCCCTTTTGGTTGAGGCGATCGTAGATTCGCGGGCAGACAGGTGTTCTTGGGCTTGCCAGAGCAACTCTAAAATGTAGAGGCGTTGCTTGCTTAGACGCATTCCTAGAACTTGACACCGATCGATCGCGTCTTCGAGAGACCGAATCGGTTTGTTTTGTGGCGTATGGTTTTGCATAATTCAGTCTTGTTAATCTATTCAAACGTGCTGTACTTTTTATTGACTAACGCATTCCCATCGTGAGACTGTTGCAAATCTACCAAATGCTTACCGATACCGCCTACGTCACGATCGAGAATTGCTAAAACAAACTCACTACAACTTTAACTTATCCACTCAAAAAATGTCCATTTCCCGGATCGGCTAACCCTCTGCCTTGCGCCATGTCTCCGGTGTCACTCCCCCATACCGCTTAAAGGCACGACCAAATGCTGCTTCTGATTCATACCCAACGTGGGTTGCCATTCGCTCGAAATCAAAAGAGCCTAGCTCACCCATTTAGCGATACCCCGCCGCCTGTAGCGAAAACAACCGGGCATAGCGCCCACCCGCCTTCAGCAACTGTTCGTGGGTTCCCTGTTCGGTAATGCTGCCCTCCGCCATCACCACAATCTGATCCGCCATCCGTACAGTGGAGAAGCGGTGGGAATCAAGATCGCCATCTGATTGCGGGTCATTTCGACGGAAATGCTCAAAGATTTGCACCTCCGCCTCGGCATCCACGGCGGAGGTGGGTTCATCGAGAACGAGAATGTCAGCTTGCGATCGCATAAATGCCCGCGACAGCGCAATCTTTTGCCACTGCCCCCCCGACAACTCCCGCCCACCTTTAAACCACCGCCCCAACTGGGTTTGAAACCCGTCAGGCATATCGTTAATAAACGGCAATGCAGTCCCCCGATCGGCGGCTTGTTGCCAGCGTTGTTCATCGGTGAAGTGCGCAATGTCTCCAATGCCGACATTTTCTCCCACCGTGAATTGATAGCGAGCAAAATTCTGAAAGATCACTCCAATACGGCGTTGCAACACCTCTAGATCCCACTCCTGGAGGTCACGTCCATCCAATAGAATTCGTCCCTCCGTTGGGGTATAGAGCCGGGTCAACAGTTTAATTAAGGTAGTTTTACCAGAGCCATTTTCGCCGACGATCGCCAATTTATTGCCTGGTTGTAGATGCAAGGACACATTTTCCAAGGCAGGTTTGGGGCTGCCAGGATAGGTGAACGTCACCGCCTCAAAGCGAATGCCATCCCCCGGAGCCTTGCCCCATTGGGCGTAACCGCCGGGTTCGGGAATCTTTTGCTCTAGATACTCATATAAGGTCGAGAGGTAAAGGCTGTCCTCATACATGCCGCCGACCGAGGTCAGGAGATTGGAAAAAGTCGTCTGTCCCTGGCGAAACACCACCAAATACATCGTTAGATCGCCTAGTGTGATCTGTCCGGCGATCGCTTCTAGCACAATCCACACATAGGCTCCATAAAATGCCACGGTGCTGATCAAGCCCAACCCATAACTCCAGAGACTGCGGCGAATCGTTAGATCTCGGTCTTCGGCATAGAGGCGATCGAACAGTTGGCGATAGCGATCGAGCAGCATCTCTCCTAATTGATACAGCTTCACCTCCATCGCAAAATCTTCCCGTGCCAACAGCGTTTCTAAATAGGTCTGCTGTCGGGTCTCCGGCGCCCGCCAACGAAACAGCCGGAACGCTTCTCCAGCAAATTTGGTCTCTGCAATGAAGGCGGGCACGGCGGCTAACAACAGCACCACCACTGCCCACACCGAGAATTGCAGCAGCAACCCCCCATAGGTCAACAGCGACAGCGTACTTTGCCCTAGCCCAAAGGTACGGATGACCAGGCTAAGGGGGCGACTAGAGGCTTCCCGCCGTGCCCGCGTCATTTTGTCGTAAAACTCTGAATCCTCGAAGTGGACAAGATCCAGCGTGAGCGCCTTCTCCAAGATCAACACATTCACCTTGTGCCCTAGCAGCACTCGTAATAGGGATTGGCACAGGCTCAACCCCTGTTGCACCCCTGCTTGCAGGGCAATAATGCCTGCTTCCAATCCCAGATAGCCCAACGCCTGCATTCGATCGCCCGCCAACCCGGTTTGCGCTGCTTGTACAACGCCGTCCACAATCAGTTTGCCAAGATAGGCGATCGTCGCGGGCAACAATCCGGCAACCAGAGTCAAAACCGCAACAGCAAGGGTCAACAGGCGATCGGTTTGCCAAACTAGGGTGAGTGCACGTCCGGCGTATTGAAAAATGGCTAAGCGTTGACTGAGGGTTTGGGGGGCAGAGTGGAGAGCGTTCGTTGTCATATCTCAACGATAGCGTGTGGATGGCTCAACCATCAGCGCTGTTGCTGTCTGACTCCTGGTTGTAGCTCCATTACCCTGTCTTATTTTTGTTGGTTTTGACCATGAGATGCAGATCAAAACTGTATGCAAGAATGCAGCAGACTTGTGTGTTGTATGAAGAAATTGTAGAGTTTTATTGTACCTACGTATAAAAAATTCCAAAGGTTAAGTCGTGCTCAACTAAGGACTTTGAGTGCAAAGTTCCTGGAGAGTTTGAGGTTAAACGTCACTGACTTTTACAAATAAATTGCATTATGAGGTTAACCAATGAATCGGTTGAAAACTGTAAGTGCTCAAACGGCGATCGCTGCCCTTGTACTGGGAGCTGTGCTGTCCACTCCCCCAGCATCTGCCCAAGTTGAACAGGCGATCGAAACTGCCCAGCAAGCCTGTGCAGAACAAGCCGAGGCAGATGGCTTTACATTACAAGAAGTGGTTGAAGCAGGTCCCTCCGATCGCCCTGACAAAGATGCCAAGATTGTGTTGAATCTAACCAGAGATGGAGCGGAGGCACGCCTAACCTGCTATTACAGTGAAGCGGAAGGAGTCGTGTTTGGGGATGAGGCAGAAGCTGGAGCCGGAAGTGGGGTAGATCTGAGCCGACTATGGTGGATGTTGCTGCCGCTGATCGGGCTACCGCTATTGCTGTGGTGGGCAGGGCAGCGCGATCGAGCCACCCATGCAGCCGCCGGACAACGAGCCTTTGTCGCCGATCCAAGCACTCGCACAGAGGCAGTCGTTCGCAACAATGGCAACTCGATCAATATTCACTCTGGTCCGGGTGGAGACTATCGCGTGACTGACACCCTAAGCGACCAGCAGCGAGTCGCCCTGACTGGCAATTATCAGAATGAGTGGGCAGAGTTGGCGGATGGCGGTTGGGTACACACCCATAACCTGGATATCAGCCGCTACGCTAGCCGATAACCCAGTTCCTGCAAACGACGAACCCGTGGTTCGTCGTTTGCAGGAGCAACACGCCTAGAGCAACTTTAGGGAGGATATCTTCTCCCTAAAGTTGCTCCATTAACAGGCAGGCATACTAGCTGTCTGTCGAACAGGAATTTGAATCACAAACTCTGTGCCCTTACCAGGAGTAGAAAAACACTTCAACGTGCCACCGTGTCTTTCAGTCACAATTTGATAGCTAATGGAAAGCCCCATCCCTGTCCCTCTGCCAATGCGTTTGGTAGTGAAGAAAGGATCGAAGATTTTTTGTTGAGTTTTTAGAGCAATACCAGGACCATTGTCAGCGATCGCGATTTGTACCCATTGATTGTTAATCAACGAGGTTTGTAGTGCGATTTGGCTGGGGTTATCTAGACACTGCTGATGGGTTAGTGTCTGAGTCTGTTCTTCTAATGCCTCGATCGCATTGACCAGAATGTTCATAAACACTTGATTGATTAATCCTGCATAGCACTCGACGGGTGGGAGCGTTGAGTAAGTTTTAATCACTCGAATTTCTGGTCGTTCTGGGCAAGCTTTGAGGCGGTGTTGCAAAATCATTAAGGTGCTATCTAGCCCTTCATGCAGATCAACTGATTTGATTTTGGCCTCGTCCAATCGAGAGAAAATTCGCAGCGCTAACACAATTTCACGAATCCGAGTGCTGCCAACCCTCATTGAGGATAGGATTTTGGGTAAATCATTTTGAATGAATGTCAGATCGATCTCTTGAGCTTCGGTTTGAATATCAGAAGCTGGATCAGGGTAGTGGCTCTGATAGAGTTGCACCAATCTCAATAAATTTTCAGAATACTCTTGAACGTATTTAAGATTGCCGTGAATGAAGCTGATGGGATTATTGATTTCATGGGCAACGCCTGCAACCATTTGTCCCAAGCTAGACAATTTTTCACTCTGCACCATTTGTGCCTGGGTTTGTTGTAGTTCAGCCAAAAGATGTTTTAGCTCACTAGCTTGGTGTCGATAGCGATCTTCAGATTCTTGCAGTTGCTGATACTGTTTCTTGAGCAAACCGTCGGCTCTGCAAACAAAAAGAAATAAGATGCTATACAGCATAGCTAAAATCAGCATACTCCCCAGAGCAACGCTACGCTGGGTTTGTTCGATGCGTTGCAACAAGGGAGTGACATCAGTGTAGAGTTCAAATACGCCAATAATCTCTCTACTGGAATTGTTAGCACGAATAGGGATATAGCTAGAGAGTAAATGGCGATCCCTTAAGGTAATCTTCAGTGCTTTGAAGGTATCACGGTGCTCTAATTGGCTGACAATCTGACCAGACCTAGCCAACAAGTAACCAGATTCAGAGCTACTGCTGGCTCCTCCTATTTGGGATAGATCGGTTGAGAAGACAGTGTGTCCTTGCAAATCAAAAATCTTGATTTTAACAATGAGAGAGTCTTCAAACTGGACTGAAATCTCATCCTGTAGCTGATGAATTCTTGGATCGGTTGCTAATCTCCCATGACTGTGATCCTGGAGTGATAGGAGAAACAGATATTTTTGCCGGAAAGTACTTGCAAAAACTTTCGTTAGGGCAACGTTATTCTCTTCCGTTGAACGCACCAACTCACGTACTGCTTGCTGACGATAGAAAAATGAGAGCAAGCTCGCAGTTAGGACAAATCCACTCAAGCTAATAATTGAAAAGTTTTGGAGAAGTTTGAAGTGGTTTGGGGAGTTATACCTACCGGGTAGTAGGAATTTCCTAAACATCATGATCGGTCTAAGCCTCTAGCTTGACTGCTGTTTTTACGCGAAATCTGACGGTTGAGTGCCCCTGCATCGACGGCTTTTGCAACAACGCCTGCTGTTGCCAATCCGTACCGCTTGTGGAGTCACTGACTTCGCATTCAGCCTCATGTCAGCAAAGTAACCAATTTCTCCCCGGTAGCGATTAATACAATATACAGAATAATTCTATGTGTTTTATAAGAAACGAATTTTGCTTATGGATTGGTGCTGTGCAAGCCGTTAAACAACTTGCCTACACTCAACGCTGCGCCCACATTAACAAGAGTCGCGACCTATTGAGGATGACTCCCAACCTCGACCTGCAACGGAGTGTCCTTACGGGTACATCCAAATCTGATAAATGCCTAAAATGCTAAAAACCCGCTAATTGAGCGGGTTTTAGCCAATCGGAGCGGCGGGATTCGAACCCACGACCCCTACTACCCCAAAGTAGTGCGCTACCAAGCTGCGCTACGCCCCGTTTGTGCTTGCCCAGTATAACATAAACGTGACTAACGCAACGGGGTCGATTGTAGATGGGAATCTAGACCACACCGCTGAGGGCAAACTGCGATCGCGCCTGCCGATTTGCCCTGACCCGTGCCCGTTGTTGGGAAGCCGCCGCTTGCAATCCTAAGTCTTCGAGAATATCCAATGCGGCGAGTTCGGCGGATTCACAGGCTCCATTCATGTAGCTTGGGATTCCGCTGAGCAGTGTTCTCCAGCGAACCAGAGATTGCCCACGCGCTCGCCCTCTGCCCCTGCCAACTGCGTCCATTGTCCGGGCTTGTAACAGGAGTAGGACCCCAAGGCGTAGGGTTCTGCTGCCCAGAAGGCTCGCAGGGATTTGCCCCGCTCGATCGCCTTGATTCCTGGAAAGATCGGTTCCAAATTCTCTGCCAATTGGGTGGCGTGGGCATTTGGATCGCCTGTGCCCAGGTTCAATCCTTGGCGACCCCCCCGGAGATTTGTTACCCAACCGTTGCTACCGACGAAGTAGCGGGCACTTTCCCACGTGTTTTGGAAATCAAGATCGGTGTAAACGCTGATGGTGGAAGCATGGCGATCGCGCCAGATTCGCTCTTTATACGACGTGACTAGTTTGGTGCAGGTGCCGTAACCCAACTGATCGATCGCCTGCCGCTTCACCATCGGCAGATCAACCGCCAGTTCTACCTGCCGCAGGACGGTAAAGGGAACCGTCAATAAGATCCGATCGTATGTCCGCTCAACGCTATTGCCATCCTGTCGCAAGCTAACTTGATAGGAGCCATTCGAGCGGGAGCGAATTGATTCTAGGACGGTGCCCGTTTCGATCGCCTCAGATAACTGCGCGGCTAAGCGTTGAGGAATCTGGTCATTACCACCGATCACGTGCCAACGTTCGTCGCTGATACCGTAGGTGCTCCACTTGCCAGTTTCACAGCCGATCAAAAACAGCATGTTGAGACAGGATTGCTCCTCCGCGTCCCGTCCGTATTCCGTGATGTAGGCAACCCGCACCATTTGTTCGACCAAGGGGTCGATGGGAGTTGCTGCCAAATAATCAGCCAACGAAAGCCGATCGAGTTGCACTGCTAAGGGTTGGGGCGATCGATAGTGAATCGTGCGATCGCTCAGCCGCTTTAGATCTCCAGCAATCCGATCTGCCAGGGGACTAAAGGCTTCTGCCAAAACGCTGTGGCTGAGGCGCTGACCTTGAAAGTACAGAACCTCCGGTTCCAGACCAAGATCCGCATGGCGCAGATCGGCAAGTTCCAAGCCCAACTCCACGGCGAGCGATCGCACCGTTGTGTGCTGCGTGTCGATAAATTCACCGCCCAACTCCACCGTCCCAGGTGTGTTGGGTAGATTGGTGACGCTGGAGAGCCGTCCGCCCACGCGCTGGGAGGCTTCCACCACATCCACGGCAACCCCCGCTTGGTGTAGGCGGTAGGCAGCGGTCAATCCGGCAATGCCTGCCCCGACGATTAACACTCGGTTGGTGCCATCGGTGGGGGCGATCGCCGCAGGTAATTGGGGAGCGATTCCAGCAACCGCCAGTAGTGCGCCCGTTTGGAGCACTTGCCGACGAGAGAGGCGATCGTGCCACAGTTCCTCGGCTTCGATCGGAGAAATTGAGTGATTTGACGAAATTCGAGCGAGTTGATACGCCCGATGTAACAGGTTAATTAAGTGAGATCTAGCCATAAAACTAATCCAATTTTTTTAGAAGAAGAGATTTCTTCTGTGTCCAGCCTAGCGTTTTTCCCAAGGGGTTAGCCTGCGATCGCTACGTTGTATTTACCTTCGATTACGAATTTTGAATTTCCACCCTATGATCAAGGGATAGTCCTAGTTAAGCGCCCTATTTAGGGTCGTCATGCCAATTTGAACTGAAGGGGTGGCGATGAATATTTCTCAAACCATTCAATGGGTGTTGCATCCACTCTTAGCCAGCCAACTGCTTGCCAATCAACCCGCCCACATCACTTGGCTAGTGGCAGGAGTGGGTTGTTTGATGGTGGGGGTGCTTGTCACAGAACCCACCCTTTCTGCCCTGGGGATCGCAGCAGTGATTACGGCGATCGCCTCCCTTACAATTAGTCAATTTGGCATTCAATTGCTGATTTGGGGAGTGCTGTCGGTGATTTTGGCGATCGTGTTTCGTGGGTTTGTGCCACGTGAGTCTAAAGATTTATTGCCCGCGGCTGAAGCGGTAGTATTTAAGGCAATTCCGGCAGGGGGGCAGGGGGAGGTGAGCTATGAAGGCTCGTTTTGGTCTGCCCGTAGCACAGTGCCGGAGGTGGCGATCGCCGCCGGACAAACGGTGCAGGTAATCGGGCGACAGGGCAACACCCTACTGGTCGCTCCCAATTTTGAGGATGATCTGTTTCACGATCTGCCTCAATAAGCGCGTTGAAATTCAAAGATTCCTGCCTAAATTCCAGACCCCCGGCTTTTTTCTGAAAAAGCCGG
>JAAUSV010000226.1 GCA_012032525.1 Leptolyngbyaceae cyanobacterium SL_7_1 | reverse complement strand
TCTACGATCAGGGGCACCTGGTGGGAGTGGGCGAGGTGGGCGATCGCCTCGACATCGCCGCAGGTGCCATAGTAGGTCGGAGAGAGCAGCATGACGGCTTTGATATCCCTGTGCTGGGCTAGGGCGTGGGCAATGGCATCTGGGCTGGGGTTGTGGGCAATTCCCCAGCGGGGATCGATCTCTGGAGAGACAAAAATGGGGATGGCACCGCAGAGGATCAGGGCGCGATCGCCGATTGATGGCTATTGCGGGGCAGGAGCACCCGATCCCCCGGTTGGCAGGTGGCAAGGATGGCTGCCTCAATGCCGCTGGTAGAGCCATTTGCCAAAAACCAGTTCTGCTCGGCTCCAAATGCCTCTGCTGCCAAAGCTTGTGCCTGTTGAATTACGCCTTCAGGAGCAAATAGATTATCCAACTCTGGCAACTCCGGTAGATCGGCTGCCAGGGTCGATCGCCCCAGCAAGTTGAGCAGGGCTGGGGAGGCACCTTGCCCACCCTTGTGCCCTGGGGTGTAGAACCGGGCGTGGGGAGTGTGGGCGCGACGGTGCAGCGCCTCTAGCAGGGGGAGCGATCGCTGATCGAGGCGGCTTTTTCCCATGGATAGACGGTAATTCGTTAACCTTGAAAATGGTATCCTATTGCCTGTATTCAGGGTGCTTTGCGATCGGATTATGCGATCGAACTGTTCGACCAGATTGTGCGATCGAATTGTAATTCTCCTCACCCCAGAGTCTCCCACCGCCATGCAGCAAAAATCCCCATCCTTTTCCCGCTGGTTTACCCAACCGCTCGACCGAGTTGCCCTGATTGCCATGGTGATATTGGGCGTGTTAATGGCACTGCTGGTCTTGAGCGGAGACCACACCGCTCCACGGGTACGCCAGTTTAGCTGGCAGGACAAACAGGTGGGAGCAACCGATTCTGCGTTTTTGCTCACCTTCAGTCGCCCGATGGATCGCACCAGCGTGGAGGACAATCTGCGGGTAGTGCCACCCCTGCCTGGAAAAATTAGCTGGGCAGGACGGCGGATGGCCTATACCCTAGAAGCTCCTGCGCCCTATGGGACGGCGTTTCAAGTGGAGTTGCAGGACGCCCGCGATCGCTTTGCCCAAACCAACGCCCGACCGATTCATCCGTTTACGGGACGGTTTCGTAGTCGCGATCGGGCGTTTGTCTACCTGGGGCTGGAGGGAGAGGAAGCGGGGCGATTGGTTTTAGAGAACCTGACGCGCCAGGAGCACAAAATTCTCACACCAGCGAGCTTGGCAGTCTTGAGCTTTAAGCCCTACCCGCAGGGTGATCGGATTTTGTTTTCTGCCACCGATCGCGCAGTGATCAACCAGAGCCAGCTAGAGCAAAAGTTGTATACCGTTTCCACCGGAATCGACCCGCAATCCCCCGACCAATTGCTCACCAATACCCGCGATCGCCCGGTCGAAGCTCCCCCCCAACCCGTGGGCACCGTTACCCTGGTCCTCGATAGCCAGGATTACCAAAATCTCAAGTTTGACCTGTCTCCCGATGGGCAAAAAATTGTTTTGCAACGTGCCAATCGCAACAACCCAGCCGATTTTGGCTTGTGGCTAATCGAAGCGGACCAACCTCCCAAGCCGCTCAAAACCCAACCGGGGGGTGATTTTCTGATTGCTCCCGACAGCAATTCGATCGCCATGAGCCAGGGGCAGGGCTTGGCAATTTTGCCGTTGGAGTCGGGGGCAGATCCCCTGAGTTTTCTTGCCAAATACGGATTAATTTTGGCGTTTTCTAACGATGGCAGTCAGGCGGCAACGGTGCAGTTTGGAGCAGAGCTCAACAACCCGATCGAGTCGCTCTATGTGGTAGACAACGCGGGCAATGAAACCAACGTGTTGCAAACGGATGGCTCCCTGGTGAGTGCCGAGTTTGACCCTGCCCACCCGGTATTGTATGTGCTGGTTGCCGATCGCATCCCCAATCCGGAGCTTTACCTGGAACAACCCTATTTGGTGGCGATCAACCTGGAGACGGCAGAGCGTACCGATCTGCTGAAACTGCCAATTCAACGGGATTTGCAGATGAGCCTGGCACCCGATGGGTTGGGGATTTTGCTCGACCAAGTTACCAGTGCCGAGGGTGTGGAACCGGGGGTGGCGCAGTCGGAGGATGGCAGCGCGATCGTCAGTAGTCGTCTTTGGTTTTTACCCCTGGTGCTAGATGAGACGGGAAACCCCAGCCCAACGGAGCCGCAGGCACTACCGCTAATGGGACTAAACCCCCGATGGCTACCCTGATTGGCTAGACCAGCCTTGAAGGATCTAGAAGTATCTGACGGAGGAGACACTAGGAGCTTCTCTGCTTTCCGGTATGATAATTTGAATACTCGTTTCCTTGCTCTTGCCGTCTAGGACTTCTACTATGACTTCCCTTCGTCGCCTGTTGATTTTGCCCTTACTGGCGGTGCTGACCGCTGTGACTGTGATCGCTTGCACTGGAGACAGCGGTGGCAGCGCGATTCGGGTTGGCTCCAAAGATTTTACGGAGCAATTCATTATTGGCGAAATGTATGCCTTGGTTTTAGAAAAAGCTGGATTTGAGGTGGAGCGCAAACTCAACCTGGGGGGAACGCCCGTGGCGCAAGCCGCCCTGGAAAGCGGTGAAATCGATCTCTACCCAGAGTACACGGGCACGGGGTTGCTGACGGTGCTAAAGTTGCCCGTGAGTAGCGATCGCGCAGCAGTGTTTCAACAGGTTGCCGAGGGCTACAAGCAGCAGTTTGACCTGGTTTGGCTAGACCCGTCTCCGATGAACAATACCCAGGGACTGGCCATGACCCAGGAGGCATCCCAGCGGCTGGGGATTAGCACCATTTCTGAGATGGCAGCCAAAGCCAGTGAATTGGTCATGTTGGGACCCCCAGAGTTTGCGGAGCGAGAGGATGGGTTGCCGGGTCTACAGGCGGCGTATGGCAACTTCCAATTGCAGCAATATAAGGCGATCGATCCAGGATTGCGCTACAAAGGATTGGTGGATGGCGAAGGCGATGTGGTGGTTGCCTTTGGCACCGATGGCGAGATCAACGCCTTCGATTTGGTCTTGCTGGAAGACGATCAGAATCTTTTTCCTCCCTACCAAGTGGCTCCGGTGGTGCGCCAAGCAACCCTAGATGCCAACCCTGGGGTGGCAGAAGCGCTCGATGCCCTTTCCCCCAAGTTGACCGATGAGGTGATGCAACAGCTCAACTACGAGGTCAGTGGCAACCAACGGGAGCCCGCCGAGGTGGCAAAGGAGTTTTGTACTGAGGCAGGGTTGCTGTAGGGGTTTAGCAAGAGCATCGGTTTCGTTATTTCAGAGGACAACATTTGTGAGTGCCATCCGGTTTGAGCAAGTCATGCTACGGTTTCCTGGAGCACCCCGCCCAGCGGTTGATGCGGTCAGTTGTGCCATTGACCCTGGCAAGTTGGTGGTGATTTTAGGACCGTCGGGCTGCGGGAAAACAACCCTGCTAAAGATGGTGAATCGGCTCTACGAGCCTTCCGGTGGCACGATCTATCTGGATGATACCGAGGTGCGGCGGCTGAAGGTGACAGCGCTACGACAGCAAATTGGCTATGTGATTCAACAATCGGGCTTGTTTCCCCACATGACGGTGGCGCAAAATGTGGCGGTTGTGCCCAAGTTGTTGGGGCTGGGGACGGGGACGCACCCAAAGTCGGGTGGATGAACTGCTGACCCTGGTGAAGTTGCCGCCAGAGGAATACCGCGATCGCTATCCCGCCCAACTCTCCGGAGGACAACAACAGCGAGTTGGCTTAGCCCGTGCCCTGGCGGGCGACCCTCAAGTAATGTTGATGGATGAACCCTTTGGGGCGATCGACGCCATCACCCGTACCAGTTTGCAGGATGAAATTTTGCGGCTACAACGCCAACTCAAAAAAACCATCCTATTCGTATCCCACGATGTGGAAGAGGCGCTACGCTTGGCAGATTACCTGATGATCATGAAGGAAGGCAAGCTGGTGCAGTACGATACGCCCTTCAATGTGCTCACCCGCCCTGCCAATGATTTTGTCCACGATCTGGTGGGGGCAGACGACATGGTGCGCCAACTCAGTTTGCTGCGGGTTGAGACGGCAATGACCCATGTGCCCGCCGACTACACCATGAATGGCGACCCAGCGATCGCCTCCCACGACAGCCTGCGGGAAGCATTATCCCTGATTTTAAGAACAGGAGCACGCAATCTCACCGTGTTGGAGGATGGGGCAGCGGTGGGGGTGTTGACACTGGAGCACATCCGCGATTCGGCTAGCGTAGTGGCAGGGGCATAGGGGTGAGCGTTAGGCTGTAGATCCGCTAAGCTTAGCTATGATCCATTTCTCCTCTGCCCATTCTCTCCCCTGCCCATGTTGTCTGCGAGTGCGGAACTGATTACTCTCTGTCGATCGCAAGTGGCGCTCCTGACCCAGGGGTTGGGTGCTTCCTTGACGATTGTCTATCTGACAGAGGAGTTAGCCGACGCCCTTGATACCAAACTAGTACCGATCGTGGCGCACCCAGAGGTGGCGGCAACGTGGGAACCGGACGAGATCCTTTCCCTATTTGCCAATCAAACTGCGCCCCCCTCCGCTCCGATTCGGCTCCTCAGTCCGGCGGATGCTCCAAATTCCTCAACGGTTGCCCGACGGGCAGGGCAGGGCAATCCGGTCAGCCCATCCCCCCTGGTGCCAGCGTTTCAATTTGACCAGATGGCACAGCAAGAGGTGGTGTTGCCGTTGATTCATGACGAGGCAATGGTGGGGCTATTGGTGACTGCCCGCTCCGATCGCCCGTGGAACCCCCCCGAACAAACCCAAATTGAACAAATTGCCCAAACCCTAGCGATCGCCTGTGTGCTCGATCAGCGGGGGCAGTGGCTCGAACACGATCGCCAGCAGTATCAATTGCAGCAGGCTCAGCAACGCGATACCGTAGACACGCTGCTGCACCAGTTCGCAATCCCTGACTGCCCTGCGCTACTTGGCAAATTGCTAATGCGGCGGTTGCAACTCACCGATGGCAATCGCGATGTGGCGGAAAGCATTGTGCGCGAGAGCGATCGCCTCCAAGACCTACTACGGCAGTTGGAAACAACGCTAGAAACCGAGAGCGTGGACTTGCTACCCGCCATCCCGGTGCCAAACTCACCGTGGCAGCTTCCCCCGCCCGCTGCGATTGAGTCATCACCCTCGCGGCTTCCGGAAGCAGGATATTTAACAGGAGCCGCCCTCCACCGCGAACCCCATGCCCTGTTACCCATTTTGGAGCCTGTGTGGAAATCGGCAGAGGCGATCGCCCCCGATCGACAACTGACGCTCCACTTGCATTCCCCCCCGACCTCCCGCCGATCCTGGTAGACCGACGGGCGCTGTGGGAGGTGCTGAGCAACATCATGGACAACGCCTTAAAATATACCCCCAGTGGCGGGGCAATTTTTGTCCAAATCCTCCGGCAGGTCGCCAGCATCCCTCCCTACCAAGGCGTGGTGATCGCCGATACGGGTCCGGGGATTCCGATGCAAGATCGATCGCACCTGTTTGAGCGTCACTATCGCGGCGTCCAAGCCAATACGTCGATTCCTGGTACGGGGTTGGGGTTGGCGATCGCCCGCGATCTGGTCTACCAAATGCAGGGCGAAATCCACGTCTTTAGCCCGGCGGCTACGAGTGAACGGTTGGATGTTTCTATCCGGGAGCAGATTGTTGCCACTGGAAATCCTGGAACGGCGATCGTGTTGTGGTTTGAAGAAAGTGATTAGCGATTAGCGGCGGCGATCGCCCCAAATACTAAAAACAATATTCCGCCTAGGGCGGTGATCGTGCGTTCTGAAATCCGCCCAGCTAGGTAACGCCCGCCCATGACGGCGATCGCGGCGCAGATGGTGTGTCCGATGATGGCTCCGGAGGTGACGCCCAAGGGGTGATTGGCAGCGGCAAGGGCAATGGTGGCGAGTTGGGTGCGATCGCCCCACTCGGCAACAAAGGTGAGCACAAATGCTTCCAACACAACTGCCCAGGACGTGTTTGCCCAATGTTTCTCGGCTTTGACTACGACTGCTTCGGCTTCGCGCTGTTCGGTTAGATCACACTGATCTGCCATGCGACTGGCATCGAGCAGCAATTTGATGCCAAATCCCAGAAACAACACCACCTCGGCATAATGCACCCACTCAGCGGGTAGCAGGGACACCACTTGCCCTAACAACACCGACAACACCGTCATTACGGCTAATGCTGCCACCACCCCCACAAGCACCAGTCGCCGGGAGTGGCGCATGGCTAAGATCATGGCGATAAAGAAGGTTTTATCTCCCAGTTCGGACACCGTAATTAACAACAACCCGGCTGTAAACGCAGCTAACATGCCTCTCTCAAAGCTCCTGAATGATATGGCGATCGATAGGTCGCGTCAGATGAGCTTGTGAGAAGCGATCGCGCTCCACCAAGCCCACCCAGATGCGATGGTGGACTTAGTGAAGGTCTCGCGGACAGATCGGCGTTAGCGGATAGCGTTGGCTATTGGCTGGTGGCTATTGACCCCCTCAAGGCAGGTGGAGTCAATAGCAATGGGCGATCCTATTTGAACCAGGTTTGTAGACACAGGACTGAGAATCTCAGGATCTGCTTTACTCCCCAGTATGTTGATTCAAATGAGCTGGGATAATTCCAGTTGCTACTCCCCTTCAATGTCCCCATATAATACCGAATTGTGGAGGGAGAGACAATTCTTTGGAGTAATTAGCAATTAGCGGTTGGCGATGAGAGCGAGTTGGGATTGGAGGGAGGGGGGGTTGTAGCCCAGCGAGAAGGCGAGGGAACTGTCGAGGGAGACATCGGGGGGGCGGGCGCTGCCATGGGGACATCGGCTTGGCGGCAGGGGAGGAGTTGGGTTTTGGGTAGGTCAAAGGCTTCTACCATCAATTCACCAAACTGATAACGGGAGAGTCGTTCTCTGCCACCCAAGTGCAGCAGGGCGGGTCGGGTTGCTAGGGCAAGCAAAATTCCTTGGGCGGCGATCGCCCCACTCACCGGGGTGCGAAATTCATCGGTAAATAATTTTAATGCTTGCCCCGATCGCAGGGTGCGGAGGAAGGGTTGCAGGAAGCTATCCACCGGGGCGTTGCCAAACATCAGGGGCATGCGGCAAACCGTAACCGCCGGATAATGCGCCCTCATCTGTTGCTCAGCAGCAACTTTTTGTTCTCCATAGCGACTGAGCGGGGAAACGCAATCGCCCTCCCGATAGGGCGGATTTAGCCCATCAAATACCAAATCTGTGGAAATCAACACACAGGGAATGTCTGCGGCTGCACATTCTTCTGCTAGGTTGCAGGAGGCAGTGACGTTGATGCGATAGGACTCTTCTGGTTGGGTTTCGCAGAGGTTGGGTTTTGCCTGCGCTGCTGCGTGAATTACAGCATCGGGGTGGAGGGTTTGCATGACTTGCCGCAATGCTGAGGAGTCGGTGAGGTCGAGGGGAATGGGGGTGATGCCTGACTGGGTAAGGGGGCGATCGCGGTAGGTGCCAAACACCTGCCACTCCGACTGTGCTTGCTGACCCAAGTACCACCCTAAAAAGCCACTGGCTCCAGTAATCAAAAGTTTTTTCATGAGCGCGGTGGAACCTTCAACGAATTATTGGATTTTTGAACTGCCTCGCGAATACCCGAAAGGGGTTGTTATTTAAATTGGTATAACATCGCTCTAAAAACTGGCTGGAGGATTGACTGAAGAAATACAATCCCAATCATTCTATTCAGATGGATCGGGCTACTTCAACCATTTGGGTCACAGCCCTGTCATTTGATTTCGTTGTAGTGTCATTTGATTTTGTTGTAGCGTTTTTTGATTTTGTTGTAGCGTTCATTGATTTCGTTGTAGCGTCATTTGATTTCCTTACAACAACTTCAAACTCCCGCTCCTCAGCCAAGGGTGAAATCAAAGTTCCCCGGCTTCTCCGAGAAGCCGGGGAACTGGGCAGCAGGATTGCGTGATTCAAATCGAATTCACCCCGATCGCTTGACGCAGTGCCCCAATCCCAGTATTTTGATACATCAAGGTTGTTTTTTGTACACTGCAACCGATTCCAACCCAAAAATCTAGCGCTACCCAGAATTGCTACCAACAATCCTGAGTAGCTAACCGCAACGAGCTGTTCGAGGCAGTCCGGCGGCTAACGAGTGATCTTATCATTCCGCTAGCCACCTCGACTTGTCGTATCAAGAAGTCGCGGTGGCTAGATTTT
>JAAUSV010000003.1 GCA_012032525.1 Leptolyngbyaceae cyanobacterium SL_7_1 | reverse complement strand
GCACACCCCCCGGAACCAGTGCTTGACTCCAGCACCAAAACGGAGTGCCCCTGACGACGCCAGCAGCGCCGCCGCCGTCAACCCACCAATTCCGCCACCAATCACCACAATCCGCTGAGAATGCTTGTTAGTCACGCTGATTCGTCACACCTGCGATCGCTAAAACAACCTACTTAAAATTTTACATTTTTAACCTTTCTTTCCTCTTTCAGCCTTTCATCCCTCAGCCTACAAAAAATCACCCCATGCGTGCCCCTACAATTACCGCCTCCGTTCGACTGGTCACTTGCAGCTTCGAGAAGATCGAGCTGATGTGAAACTTCACCGTGTGCTCCGAAATCATCAGTCGTTGGGCGATCGCCCGATTCCCCAACCCCTCTGCCAACATGCCCAAGACTTCCACCTCACGCGGAGTCAGCCGCTGGGAGTCTAGTTGGGGGCTGGGGTAGAGCGAGGAAAGGAGCAATCCGTTACTTGTGAAATCTGGATGCAGGACAATCAGCCCAGCCGCAACGGCGTCGATCGCAGGGATAATTTCGGAGGCGATCGACGCCTTGGGCAACACCCCCCGCACCCCCAGTTGCAGCCACTCCCCCACCTCCGTCGATTGGGCAGGATCAAGCAGGACGATGGCGGGTAGGGTGGAGGCGATCGTCCCCAGTTCACCCCCCAACTCCTCCAGTTCCCCCTCCATCAGCACCACATCGGGTTGCAGTGCCTCGATTTGGGCGACCAGAGTTTGCGGGGATGCCACCCCCACTGGCTCCACCGAGCTATCCGCCAGCAATGCCGCTAGCCCCGCTTGGGTGATGGCACGGGCAGCAATCAGGACACGGGTCACGCTGCCTCCGTCGCTGAGGGAGCAGCACCCAGCACCAGGTTCAGCGTGAGCAACGCACTGCCTCGGAGAACATCGAGTTGCAAGGTTTCTCCAGCAATCGCCTGCCCCAGCCAATGCGCCAGCACTCCCCAACTGATCAAGGGGTGGTTGTTGATGCCCACCAACCGATCGCCCAATAAAATTCCAGCCGCCTCCGCCGGACTATCCGCCGCCACCGCTAATACGAGCCAAGCCACCCGATCGCCCACAATCACAGGTTGCAACGTCACCCCCAAATAGGGACGATCGCGCTGGGCACTGAGGAACCGCTCGACGGTGTGACTGGGAATAGCGATCGCCCGCCCCTGGACAATCATGCTGTTAATCCCCACCACCGTTCCATCCACGGTTGCCAGAGGACCGCCGGAGTTGCCCGGAGCCAGCCGCAGATCGGATTGAATCCACTGGGGGCGATCGGCGAGTGCCGAGGGCGTCAGGGCGTGGACGATTCCCCAACTAATGGCTCCACTGACGCCGAGGGGGTTGCCCACCGCCAGCACCAGTTCCCCAACCCGCAGTTGGCTGGGATGAGCGATGGTTGCGGCGTGCAAAGAGGTTGCCTGAATGATTAGGGCGGCGAGATCGCGTTGGTCATCTCGCCGCACCACGCGACCGGGAAACTCTCGTCCATCCGCTAGCTGGACGATCGCCCCCCGACCGCGCAACACATGGGCATTGGTGAGGATCAAGCCCTCGGTATTCCAGATCACCCCCGACCCCAGGCTGCCTCGTCGTCCGCGAATTTGCACAGTGGAGTGGCGCAGTTGCTGGGCGATCGCCGCTAATTCGCCCTCAATCAAGGACGCGATCGGTAACGATTGGTGCTGCATTCTACACTCCTCGGCGGGGACGCTCCCCCACCACCACGGTTAACTCCAACAACTCGCCTGCCCGGATCAGTCGGGCAAGCAACGGCTTCCCCACCCGATCGGGGTCAAGCACTGCATGGACATCGTGGACTTGCTGAATTGGGCGATCGTCCAACGCCACAATCACATCGCCGATGATGACGCCTGCTTGATCAGCGGGGCTACCCGCCTCGGTGCTGACAATGATCACACCACCCTCCGTGGCTAGCCCCAGGGACTCTCGCAGACGGGGCGGCAGGGCAACGGGCTGCATTCCCACGCCCAAATAGCCGCGCACCACCCGCCCACTTTGGAGGAGTTGATGGATCACGCGCTGCACCGTGGTGGTGGGAATGGTGAGCACCCCACTGCGGGGGGCGGAGGTGTTGATGCCAACAACGCGCCCGTTTAGATCCACCAGTCCGCTGCCCGCACCGCCAGGGTAGAGGCTCAAGTCGGGGCGAATGTATTGGTCGATCTGCCCCCCCTGCCAGGTGCGCCAGGTGCCGCCAATCGCCCCAATCACCCCCATACTGGCGGTGACTCCGCTATCGGGCGATCGTCCCACGGCAAACACCAGATGCCCCACCTGAAGCTGGGTAGAGTCTCCCACCTCGGCAACGGCAATATCACTCTGGGAGAGTTTGAGCAGGGCAAGATCGGTTCCCGGATCGCGTCCAATTAAACTTGCAGGCAGGGAGCGATCGCCCAGGGTCACGGTGATTTCATCGTGCTTCAACGCATGATCGGTCGTTACTACAACCCCCGGTTGCCAGTGCACCCCACTTGCAGTCATCCGGCGTCCGCCGTGGATGGTGACAATGGCTTGCCCAGCGTGGGCGATTGCCGCCGCAAAGCTGTTTGATAGATTAGCCAAGGAATTGGCAGGGATAGAAGTCATAGGTTCCTCAAGTAAAGCGGCATGAACGTCAACCGCTAATACTGTTAGGATGCAAAATTTTCTCCCTTGTCCACATCAGAAAAATGGGGAGGCTCGACCCACCCATTTGACTAGATGCTTGAATGGGGATGGGGCGACAGATGATTACAGCGCTTTGCGCTTTGATAGAACCAGATATTTTTGTTGAGCGCCGCGCTCCGCGCGGCGCTCAACAAAAATCTGTACCTCATGCACTTGAAAAGTGCTGTAGAACTTTACTCCAGACTGGAAATGAGCTGTAGTGTAGAGATTGGTTGAGGCGATCCAATTGCTCCCCTAGTACGTATTCCTTAGGGAGTTTGATTAGGACAGGCTTACCTCTACTCGATCGAGTTCACTTAAAATTTAGCTCTAGCAGAGTCAGCGTGTGGTCATTGGCAACGAAATTGCAGTCTTTGAGAGTGCGGTTTCAAGCTGGTTCAATCCTAAAATTCCTAGAATGTAAATGGCTCCCCATCCTCCAACGCCCGAATCCACCGATTCTAGCCAATCCGATCAAGACCTCCTGCATGACCTACGCAATGGTCGAGTCGATGCCCTCGGCAAGCTCTACGATCGCTATTCCAAGCTAGTCTATGGGCTTGCTTTCCGGGTGCTCGGCAATTCTGAAGAGGCGGAGGACATTACCCAAGAGGTGTTTTTAGCGCTGTGGCGGCGCGATGGCTACGACCCCAAGCGGGGTTCCCTCAACAACTTCCTGATGACGATGACCCGCTCTCGATCGATCGATAAGCTGCGATCGCGGGGGGCAGGGCTACGGGCACTACAACGCATCCAGGGAACCGTCCGCAGTGAATGGACAGCACCACCCCTGGAACAGGTCTCGATCCAGGAGCGATCGCAGCGAGTCCGCGAAGCCCTTGCCCAACTCTCCGACAACGAGCGCCAAGTTCTGGAAATTGCCTACTACGAAGGCTTGAGCCAATCAGAAATTGCCAAACGCCTCGACACGCCCCTTGGAACCGTCAAAACCAGATCTCGTCAAGCCCTGTTAAAGCTCCGACAAACTCTACAAGACTACATCTAGCCCCATCTACTCCATCCATCCTGAACTCATCCTGACCTACAATGACTCACGCTTCGCTTCCAGACCATTGGCAAGAATTGATCGCAGGCTATGCCCTCGGCGACCTCAGCCCCGATGAGGCGGAGGAAGTTCGGCGGCTATTGGAAGCAAACCCAGCACTCCATCAGGAAGTGACGCAGCTCCAGGAAACCCTAGCACTGCTACCCTACGACTTGGCAGATCGGGAACCCCCCCTTGCGTTGCGATCGAATATCCTTACCGCCGCCCAAACTGAAACCAGCACCATTCCTGCCCAGACTCCTCAACGGACAACTCACGGCATTCATCCCCGCTGGTGGAGTGTGGGTGGGGCGATCGCCGCTGTGCTGATCGGGGCACTGGCGATCGACAACTACCAACTGCGCCGCCAGGTAACGGAGTCGGAGGAAATTGTGGCGTTGTTGCAACAGCCCAGTACCCAACTCTACACGTTGCAGGGCACAGGGGCGGCGATCGAGGCATCCGGCAGTCTCGTCGTCAATTCAGACCACGACCAGGTGGTGATTTTAGTAAAGAACCTACCAGAGCTACCGCAGAGTCAAGCCTATCGTCTGTGGGCGATGCCCCAGGAGGGCGCAACTCCAGTCTATTGTGGGCAGTTCAACACCACCGCTGAGGCGACTACCACAACCACCTGGACACCCCCGGAAGAGGAATGCACGGCGATCGCTCACCAGGTATTGCTGACAGCGGAGTCTGCTAGTGATCCACCAATTCCGGCAGGGGAGTTGGTGATGCAAGGAGTGTTGTGAGGTTTACAGTCCGCGCCTCAACGCTGAAACTTATTTTGGGTCTCTAGCCAGTCAGTTATTTCGTCAGCTAGCCATTCAGCTTCTGCATCGGTTACTGTCCCAGTTCCTAGTTTGTGGCTTAACCAACGCCTACACTGCTTCTGTGGTTCAAGGGTTGGTTCTGTTGATGCGATCGAAGTTGATGTGATTGAAGTTGATGCGATTGAAAATGGCGTGTGGGCGATCGGATAGCGGCGTTGTTGTAGGTTTAATCCGAATAGAGTACGGGTGAATTGAATGGATTGGCGATCGACTCGAAGACGAATTTGATAAAAGTATTTTCGTAGGATAATTAACAGGAACAAAGTTGCGAAAAAACTGCCAACTAATACTAGTAAAAGTGCACCTATTACTGAATCATAATCAAAAACTTCAAAACCATCAATATAAATACCCCCACCCCCATCAATATAACCAATGCCGCTATCTGCTTTGCTTCTAGATAGATAATAATCAACTATATGATTAATCCACCAGCCATACCACCCATAGGATCCGATCGCGACACATCCAGCAAAGAGCACCATTGGAATTAAATCTAAAGCTCGCTGCAAGGAGAGTAGAGCTTTAAAGGATTGAGCAGTTTTAGTGCAAATAATATGATCACTATTACCTAAATGTTGGATGGTTGAAGGGTATTTGCTAGATGAGCTTAATTGCCCTATGTAAACCGGATTTTCTAGTGCTTGAAGTGCTGCTTGAGCCGAAGGCGGGCGCGATCGATCGCAGGTTCTATTAACCAATCCAACCAATCCGCAAAGGCAGGGCTGAGATCAGCGACAGAGCGAAACTGAATGCGAGAAGTTTGATCTAAAAGATCGGCTGGATGGCGACCTGTTACTAAATAAATTAGAGTTGCCCCTAAGCCATATAGGTCCGTAGCAGCCGTAGCCTGTCCACCAAATTGCTCTAATGGCATGTAACCATAAGTTCCTACTACAGTGATGGTACTTCCTTCTTTTGCAACTAAGTGTTGAATTGAACCAAAATCGATAAGATAAAGCTTATCTAACGTATTGCCCAAGAGAATATTACTGGGCTTAATATCTCGGTGAATAATTGGTGGAGATTTTTGATGCAAGTAAATCAAGATATTAAGCAGAGATTTAGCGATCTGTTTAATTTCTGTTTCAGTAAAAGTTTTTCCTACCCCTAGGTGAGTATCTAAGGATTCTCCAACTATATAACTTCGTACTAACGCAAAACCCCTAAAATCTGGCTGATCGATCTCAAAATAATCTAAGTAAAGAGGAATGGCAGGATGAGCGAGAGACTGTAATGTTTTTGCTTCTCGTTCAAAGAGTCTGAGGTCTTGCCATTGAAAATTTCTACCTAACGATAGGAGTTTGATCACAACAGATTCTTCAGTTTGCAAATCCAAAGCAAGAAAGATTTGTTGTCCTAAACGCCTGCTCAACCGGCTTTGAACAATATAACGTTCATTAAGAATCGATTGCAGTAGTTCGTTAGACTTTGGGGCCATTCTAATTCTCCTTTACACATCTTTTGTACCATTGCGCTGAGAGCCACCCAGCAAATCCTATCAATATCACTGTAAAAAGGAGAAAGATGCTTTTATGTATTAACCAAACGAGCAATGTAGTCAAAATATCGTCAGCGTTGCAGGAAGGACAATCGTGTGTAATATCTATGCTAAACACAGATATCATCTCCGAGTCCGCTCCGTGATGGATTTGCCATTGTGGAGGGTCGTAGAGAAATAGTATAAAAGCCATAGCAACAGCGGTCACAATGCTGCCAGAGATGATAGATCGCTGATAAGAATGAAGGCGTTTTATGGAATAAGTACTTAGGTAAGCTAGGCTACTCACTACAAAGCCAAATAATGAACTAATTGCTATCCAAATAATGAAGATCGTTCCATAGTTATTGAAAAGCCAAGGGATTAAGAAATCAAGCCAATCAAGAGTCCAATGAAAGATTGATGTTTGCTCGTAAAAAGGCGAGGATTTAGCAACAAAGTAGCTCGATAAAGTTTCGTTACCTATTAGTGCTAATAGAGGAATTGCTCCAATCGATCCATAAATGAGCGCTGCGACAGTGCTATTTCGCAACAAGGCAACTTTATTGAGTTTAGAAGTCGATCGAATTTTCTCTTGGATAAATTCTGCCCGATTCCACTGTTGAAGATGCTTTAGCGCATACAACGCTTCCTCAGCCGATGCAAACCGATCGCCCACTATTGGAGCCGTCATTCGCTTCAACCAATTGGCAAAGGCAGGACTGAGTTGGGCATGGGACTCAAACTGAATTTGCAAGTCCTTTTGAGGTAATTCCGTTGGAGATTTCTGCGTTGCCAGCGTAATGGCTGTCACTCCTACGCCATACAAATCTGAGGCGGGAACCGTGCGCCCGGCAAACTGTTCTGGTGGCATGTGACCATAGGTACCCACGATCGTCATCGTGTGATCATTGGCATTCACCAACGTTTGCACCGAGCCAAAATCAACCAAAAACACCTCACCAATACTATTGCCCGATCGCTCTCCCAAAATAATATTGCTGGGCTTGATATCTCGATGCACTACGGGTGGAGAACGATGATGTAAGTACACCAAAATTTCCAGCAGCGCCATCATCAACTGCTTGATTTCTGCTTCTGTAAACGTTCGTCCTGCCTCTAGATACTCTGCGATCGAACGACCGAGAATATAGGTTTGAACTAGAGCCAAATGCTTTTCATCAGGAGTATCAATTTCAAAGAAATCAAGTAGTTGCGGAATCTGGGGATGGGAGAGGGATTTTAGGGTTGCGGCTTCGCGTTCAAACAGTTTCAAATCGTCCCATTCAAACTCAGCATCAAAGGTGAGTAACTTAATCACTACTGGCGATCGCGTTTCACAATCCTGCGCCAGTAATGTTTGCCGTCCGCCGTTTTTGCTGAGTTGTTTTTGAATCTGGTAGCGTCCCTGACTGAGCGATCGAAAAGCGTCTACTGCCTCAGTCATGTTTTACTCCTACAGCGAGTTTATTTGTAGTAGCGATCGTTCTAAAGTACCAGTTGCCCACAAGCTAGTTCCTGGGAAATGCAATGTCACTGTGTACTTAATCTCTTATTTCAGAGTAGTCCCGCCATTGGTTGAGAATGCACTCCAACTATCTATCGGCTGAAAACTATTTTTTTGGGTTGCTCAGACTTAACCCAGTAAAAAATCTCAGCGACAACTCTGAGGTGTTGGTTAAGCCGTTGTGCATCAATCATTTAGGGTTTTGAGCACAGAGACAATGCGATCGCTCCCCATGCCATTGCCCCTCGATCCATTGCCAGTGCAAGCCGATCCATTGCCAGTGCGATCGCCCACACAGCGATTGTCATGCGATCCATTGGCAATGCAACGGGCAACAGAAGCAATCGATCGCATCCCACAACGATTGCATTGCCATCCTCTAGAGTTAACGACGAATCTTTGCAGCAATAAAATGTCTCGATCGAATTATTCCGCTGGATGGACATTTGCGCTAAGGTGCAAAAAGACCGAGCTTCCCACCAATCAACTCCCTGTAACCTCCTCTAGAACCAGATCCCCGGCTTCTTCTGAGAAGCCGGGGATCTGAGGAAACCTTCCCATCTCCCCCCCCCCGATCGCCATGCACTCTACCCTGCCGCCAACCCTCCAACCCACCCCGCCCTTCGACCAAACCAATGCCGAGACCCCCGCGATCGGCGGCGGATTGCCCGTCATCCAATATTGGGCAAAACACACCCTATCGCCAGAAGGGGTGAAGCTCTGGCAAACCTTGTTGCACCACAGCGCTTGCCTTTCCTGCTCCTGGGGGACAGGCGGACAAAAGGGCGGATTCACCAACGAGGATGGGGAAAAGCTGCAACGCTGCATGAAAAGTGTGGAGGCGATCTCAGCGGAAATCAAGCCGGGGATTGCCACCCACTTCTTTGATGTCCATGCCATCAGTGAGTTGCAGCAATTGTCGTCGATGGAGTGCGATCGCTCGGTCGCTGGAGTTTCCCCGTTATTTTGCGATCGGGCAACTCCCATTACGAGCCTATTTCCTGGGAGGAGGTGTATGCGATCGCCACAGCGGGGTTCCGCCAACCGCCCGAACGCGTTGCCTCCTACAGTTCGGGGCGCGGTTCCAATGAGGCGGCATTTTTGTTGCAATTGCTGTTGCGCACCCTGGGGTCCAATAACCTCGCCGATTGTTCTGACCTGTGCCACGCCCCCTCCACCGTTGGGCTAAAGCAGTCCCTGGGCACGAATACCTCGGTGGTTAGTTTGGAAAGTTTGAAAGCAGCAGATTGCGTGGTGCTAGCAGGCTCCAATGCCTCCTACAACCACCCCCGGTTGATGAATGAGCTGATCAAACTGCGCGATCGGGGCGGCACGATCATTGTGATCAATCCCGTCATGGAGGTGGGGCTGGTCAAGTTTGGCTCTCCGGCGTTTCCAGTCAAATCCCTGGTTCCCGGTTCCGAGATCGCCTCGCTTTACCTGCAACCGATTCCCGGCAGCGATGTGGCAGTGTTTGTTGGCATCCAGAAAGCGTTGCTGGCACAGGGCAAGGTCAATTCAGCATTTCTCCAAGCCCACACAGAGGGGTGGCAAGCCGTGGTAGAGCAAGCCCAGTTCACCTCCTGGGAAACCATTACAACCACCTGTGGCGTGTCCCAAGCCGAGATTGAAGCCGCCGCTACGATCATTGCCGCTGCTAAAGGGGTCGTGTTTGGCTGGGCAATGGGCATCACCCAACAGCAAAACGGCGTCGATAACGTCTTGAGCATTGTCAACACAGCGCTGATCAGTGGCAACATCGGCAGAGTGGGCGCGGGAGTCATGCCAGTGCGAGGACACTCCAACGTGCAAGGCTTTGGCTCGATGGGCGTCACGATTCGACTGAAGCAGGAAATCCAACAGGCGTTAGAAAAATTGTTGGGGCGATCGCTCAACCTCCCCCCCGGCTACCACACCCGCGACCTGATCGACGCGGCTGACGCGGGCAAGGTCGATACATTGCTCTGTGTCGGCGGCAACCTCTATGGCGCAAACCCCGATTCAGCCCAGGCAAAACGGGCACTGGGCAAAATCGACACGATTATTTATCTAGCGACCAAACCTAACCTGGGACATTTCCACGGATTGGCGGCAAAAACACGATCGTCATTCCCGTGCTCAACCGCTTTGAAAACCCCCACAAAACCACCGTCGAATCGGGCAACAATTTTGTCCGCCTCAACGACGAGGGCAAAACCCACCTCACCACCGCCGATCTGGTCTCGGAAGTAGGATTTCTCACCGAACTCGCCCATCGGTTACTCGGCAGCTACCCCGTGGACTGGCAGCAGCTGCAAGACACCCGCTATGTGCGCCAGTTGATTGCTCAAACCATTCCGGGCTATGAAGAAATTGGGGCGATCGACGACACCAAAGCGGAATTCACCATTTCCGGCAGAATCCTCACCGAACCCCAGTTCCCCACCCCCTCCGGCAAAGCAACCCTGTTTCCCACGCCCCTGCCCACCCTCACCCTGCCCCAACCCCAGGACTTTGGCTTAGAGGAATCGGTGAATGGACTGGTTCTCACCCTGATGACCGGACGCAGCTATTCCCAGCACAACACAGTCGTGTACAAGAGTGGCGATCAATACCGAGGCATTCCCCATCGCCACTGCATTTTGTTGAATCGACTCGACGCCGCCCAAGCCGGATTCAAAGAACATCAACGGGTGACGGTGCAAGGCGACGCAGGCAAATTGGAGCAGATCGAGGTGATCTACGGAGCCGTTCGAGCCGGAGCCGCGCTGATGTTTTACCCAGAAGTAAACGAAATTTTTAAGGCAAAAACAGAAGTGCGATCGGGCACTCCAGCGTTTAAGCGAGTTCCAGTTGTGGTTTACAAGGATAAAGGATGAAAGTTGTTAGCAATTGCTAATTACGCGGTGTGCACATTCCCCTAATGCCTTGTGGGATGGGCATTTCAGCCATCAGTAGGCACACCCATTAATCGCTAATTGCCAGCGAAGCGATCGAAACCAAGCATTACTTTGGCTGATCTTCAGGAAGATCGCGGCGGACAGTCAGCAGAGAGTGGGCAAACCGATCGAGCCGACTTTCAATTTCATAGCGACGGGCGAGGTATTGGCGCAAGCGCTGGTAGCGGGCGATCGCCAGACTGACTTGGGGGGACTCGTTCCGCCGGGCAGGGGCGCGACCACGGGCGTCCGTCGGCGTCTAACCCACAGAGGCGATAACCGGGACGGATGCTTTCAAATTTGATCGCAGTGGGGTTACAGATTTCCTCGACGTAATCCATCAGGCGATCGATCTCAGCATGGCGCAAAACCGATGCACCGTGGGCTTGCGGTTCGTAGGGTTTCGATTCTAGCCAACCGTCGATCACAGAGCCTTCCAAATACAGATCCTGAATCTTCAGCAACACCTGCTGCAACTCTTTCTGCCAGCCCACCACAATTCCCTCCATCTCCTTCAGCAATCCCAGGGCAAACTCTGGGTTGGTGATGTGGCGATGCTGACCAAAATGGGGCAACTTGAAGCGGGGTAATTCTGGTACTGGCTCAGTTTGGGTTGGTAGCGACAAGGGGCGCACCGCCTCTGGATTGGCTGGAGCCGCAGTAGCCAAGGGAGCAGTCAGGGTAAAGGAGGGCGATCGGGGCTGACGACGAGCTGCTTGCGTGGGTGTGGTGGACAGGGCAGCCGCCTGCGATCGAGCAGACCCACCCTCTGACTTGACGGTCTGCGGCGTTTGCCAGGTGGGAAGTTGCAATGATTTCTTTGCAGGAATAGCCTGTGCCTCCCCGTCTTCTGACCACGGATCGACGGTTAACGAGGGCGGATTTGCCAGCGTGAAGGAGGGTGGTGTGTCAGACACTGCGTTAACCGACTCGCCTTGAAACTGACCTTGGCTATCGATCGCTGAGGAGGGGTCAGGTTCAAGCGGTTGCGCATCAAATTTCATGTCTGCCTCACGTCTGACAAGGGTTACAAGGGGACGAGAACTGACCATAACTATAGCCGTTTCCCAGGGGAATGGATTGATTTTTTTCAGAGTTTTTTTAGTGCGTTACGCTATCGCTAACAGCATCCGACCCCCACTTTCCCCCCAATCTTCATGTCTATGTCCGATCGCCAATTGATTCTTGTCACCGGAGCCGCTCGATCGGGCAAAAGCGAATGGGCAGAGCACCTCGCCAATCAATCCTCGAAACAGATTACCTATGTGGCAACGGCACAGATTGACCCAGACGATTTGGAGTGGCAGGCACGCATTGCTCAGCACCAAGCCCGCCGTCCAGCACAGTGGCGAGTGGCGATCGCTCCTACTGATCTCTGCAAAACGTTGCCACGGGCAACACCCAGGATTGCTTTCTAATTGATTCGTTGGGAACGTGGTTGGCGAATCAGCTTGATCAATCCGCAGAGGACTGGAGTCAGACCCAACAGGAATTGGTGGTTACTCTGCAACAGTCGCCCAGTGATGTGATCGTGGTGGCAGAGGAAGTGGGTTGGGGAATCGTTCCCGCCTATCCGCTGGGGCGGTTGTTTCGCGATCGACTGGGGGAATTGGTGCGCTCCTTGGCGGCGATCGCCCATCCGGTTTACCTAGTAGCTGGGGGACATGTGCTCAATTTGAGCCAGCTAGGAACACCCTTGAATCTATCGTTGGATAGTCCGCGCTCCTGCTAAATTTAGATTTAATGTTTACTACGGATTTAGACGCTTTTTAGACCCTTAAATATCGTTACGATCAGTGGAATTAGCAGAGGCAATCATGGCATCCCAAGAACAGGTTCGTCAGTATCTTGCCCACTGGTTTCAGTTGGGTAAGCAGGTGTGGATCAACAACGGTCAAGCTGCCCTTCTTCCCCAGTCAGTCATTTCTGGCGATCGCTACAGTCCAGAGTTTGAAGTGTGTTGGCAACAGGTTATGTCACCTGAGTCAGGCGAGTGCTATCTAGACGGCACCAGCCAAACGATCGCCGAATTGCTCTCCCCTGCTTGGGAGATCAGCTCCTGTGGGCGCTGCGCCATGCCCATCCCGGTTGCCAGTGTCGGCATGCCCGCCCTAAACTGCCCCTGCATCGATCTGCCCCTGTGGCCCAACACGGAGCTTCCCAAACCTCGCCTGCCCATCAGCAACCAAACGCAGTTGAGTCAAATCCGCGATCGCCTTTTACAGTCGATAGGCAAATCAACGGGCAACGCCCAGCAGGATAGCCCCTAGCCCATCACTGGCTACTAAGGATCATGGATTAAATAAAACCGAACATTTTTTGAGAGAAGCGCGGCTCCGCCGCGCTTCTCTCAAAAAATATTCCAGATTAATTAATTTGCGATCCTAAACAATAAAATTGCTTGCCGAAAGACCACCCGAAACGTTTTCTAAAATAACGAGACGAGTCAATCCCCCAGTGGCATCCCCATTGGCATCGACCCGTACGATTGTATCTGCCCCCACCTGGGAAAATCTGACATAGCTGGCAAACGGATCATTGCTACCGTAGGCGGCATTCTCGAAAATGGCGCTGATATTAATCGTATCCAAGGTGGTACTAAAATCCAGAATGCGATCGACTCGCTCGCTTGCCGTCTGATAAATAAATTCGTCCCGTCCTCCTCCACCAGAGAGTCGATCGTTGCCCTGTCCTCCAGTCAACCGATCGTTGCCGCTGCCGCCAATCAGGAAATCTGCACCGTCGCCGCCAAGCAAACTATCATTGCCTGCGTTGCCTTCTAGGCGATCGCCCCCACCTCCACCAGAGAGTTGGTCATTCCCTCCACCACCACGAATTTGCTCCGCCGCCTCCGTTCCCACAAGACTGTCATTGTTGGGTGTACCCACCAAAAAAGGAGCAGTAGTAGGGAGAGCGTCGTTGTTGGCGATCGTACCAAAGGCTTCTGCATCGGCGATCGTAGCGTTGGAGGGATTGGTCAGGCTCAGCAAAAATAGTTCATCCGGCTCAAATTCTCCATCGCCCACTAGTTGAATGGTCAGTGTTGTCGTGGTTTCTCCCGGATTAAAGGTCACTGTGCCTGCGGCGGCAATATAATCCGTCGGGGCGATCGCCGTGCCATCGATGGTGGTGTAGCTGGCAGTGACGATTGCATCGCTGGCAAAGGATAGAGTCAAGCTAAATTGCAATTCCGTGATGCCGCTGTCCCCTTCGATCGCCAGGGCATCGCTGACGGAAATCTGGGGCAAGGTGCTGCCGATAAAGCTATCAAGCCAAGCCAGTTTCGTTGGGTCAGACACCACAACTCCCCCCGCCCCGGTGCCAAAGGAACCCTGCACCGCTCCTGGCAACCCAAAGCCTTCAGGGATACCAAAGGCAAAGGTATTGACCCCTGCCAACACAAAGCGATCGCCCTCTCGAATAAAGCTGGGACCACCCGAATCCCCCGGACCCAGCGTTGCCTCTAACGAGTTGCCTAACGTCCCTCCAGAGCCAAAGAAGCTAAAGAGATTGGTGGAGCCATCTGCCCCATCAAAGTCAAATAGAAAAACCCCTTGCAAGTCCAGATCAACCTGGTTCTGTCCGACTCGTTTTGATCAAAACTAGCCGTGCCAAACTCAAACCCTTCTACCCCACTGCCAGAGGTGCCGTAGCCCACCAGGGTGATCACAGCGTTTGTGATTGGCTGGCGGTAGAGGGAATAAATTGGCACATCGGCTGGCAAATCTTCACTCAGTTCAATGATGGCAAGGTCGTTTTCCAAACTATCGTCAAATCCCTGAAACCCAGGGAAAAGATAGAGGTTGCTGGCAGGAATTCGATCGCTCAATATCCCATCCGCATTGAGATTGAAAATCACATCCCCAGGCAATGGATCGGCAATGCCATCATCGTTGACCACATCTAGCACATGGGCGGCTGTCAGCACATGGCGACGGCTAATGGGCGTACCAGAGCCAAGAAAATCGCCCACCCCCTCGACCGACACGCTGACACTGCCCACTCCAGCAAACGGAGAGGTGGGGACATTTGGGTCAATGCGATCGTCGGGAAAATCGGCAGGGTCGCCCGTGGGGTCGCCTGCCACAATCAGGGGTTGTAGCTCAAATGCCGGATTGACGGTGGTTAGCAGAGACGCGATCGCCGTATCATCGGAGGCGGCAGAGTAGACAGTGGACTGATCAGTGAGAGTCATAGGAGCACCTTATCAGGACGCTGTTCGCTGTTAGCGACTCGCTACCATCAAACTACAACTCCATTGTCAACCGCTACCCCCAGGTTTTGTGAGAAATCCATGAAATTACAATTTTTTGATGGGACGGGCTGTATCCACCCCATCCCACAATCATTCCTGAATCCATTTGTCTGCCTCCGTTGCAAAATTAGAGGGGAGAAGTACATACTTGCCTCCGCCTCCCTGTCCTTCATGGTTGACCCCTGACTATGCCTCCCCAAGTTATCGAGATTCTCTCTGCCAATGAGTTGCGCCGTACCCTAACCCGCTTGGCTTCGGAGGTAATTGAGCGGGCAGGCGATCTATCCCGGCTAGTGCTGATTGGGATTTATACACGCGGAGTGCCACTGGCGGAACTGCTAGCTCGGCAAATTGAAATGTTGGAGCAGGTGAGTGTGCCCGTCGGCTTTCTAGACATCACGTTCTACCGAGATGACCTCGATCAAATTGCCCTCCGCACCCCCGCCAAAACGCAAATTGCCTTTGATGTCACCGATCGAATTGTGGTGTTGGTGGATGACGTGATTTACAAGGGGCGCACTGTGCGAGCCGCCTTAAATGCAGTCAATGAATATGGCAGACCCGCAGCAATTTGGCTGGTGGTATTGGTCGATCGGGGACATCGGGAAGTACCAATCCAGCCCGATTTTACGGGTAAGAAGCTACCCACCGCCCGCGAAGAACAGGTGAAGGTCTATCTCCAGGAGGTCGATGGGCGGGATGGGGTGGAGTTAATCACGCGAAATTAGCGGATGCAGATCACCTTGCTCAGGATTGCGGACTAAATAAAATCGAGAATTTGTTTAGTGTGTGATTTTTCTACGTAGGGGGCATGGCAATGCCCCTACGGAGATTCTGGTTTTACAGGTGATTTAATCCACGATCCTAACCCTGTGAGCGAAACACCCAGAGGTCTCGTAATTACTATCTATTGCGATCGCGCAAAGCTGTAGATTCCGGCTAGGACTAGCCAGTTTACTAGGTTGAGTTGAGCATTGTAGAGGGTTACATCAAACAGGGAGAAACCGATGCAGCCCGCGAAGGCGATCGCATAGCCCCAAAACAAGGCTTGCTCGATCGGCTTGGGGGTGAGCATAACGGCTCGTGCCCCCCGGTAACAGCAATAGCCCACCAATCCCGTAAAGAGGAGCATTACGGGAAGCCCTGCCTCCGAGCTGAGCAGTAGCCAAAAGTTGTGGGGATGCCCAATGTAGCTATATTCGGGGTCGTGGGGATAGGAAGGATAAAGCAACTTGTAACTGCCCAAGCCCCAGCCTAGCCACGGACGGCTTTGGGTCATCTCCAAGGCGATCTGCCAGACGCGAATTCGCGGATCGCTCGTCCACGTGGAAAGCAGGAGCGATCGCCCCCCAATCCCCAGTGCCACGGCTCCACCAATGACTGCAACCAACCCCACCAACCCCGTCATCACCACTCGCTGATGGCGGCGAGCAAACAACACAAATACCAACAATTGCCCGATCGCAATCACCAAGCCGTTGCGGGACCCGGCGGTAAAAATCCCCACCAAGTTGAGGAATGTGGCGAGATAGAGGGCAACGGGCTTTAGCCGGAGCCACGGGGATGGGGGGGTTGCAGGAGCAATTGCCGATCGCCGTTGCACCCAATCATAGAGAATCAACCCCAGTCCCAACCCCAAAATCACCACAAGATAACTTGCCATCGCATTGGGATGCCCAAACATCATCATGGCGCGTCCTTTGTGGGGAGCCGATCGCACCCACGCCACCCACGGTAAGCGGCGAATGTCTCGCGGCATCCATGGCGCTTTGAGGATATATTCCCCCACACTAATCACGTTGATGGGTAAGGAGCCAAGCACCAGCGCCATAGCAACCTGTTCTAACCGCTCGATTCCTTTGAGCAGGAATGGCAGTACGCCAAACCAGCCAAAGAAGGGAAAAAAGTTTGCCAGTTGCAGAAATGCCTCACCCCGATCGACCGCAACCACCACATTCAGCGCTAGTAAGCCGCTAAGGAGCATAAACCCCCAGCGGGCGATCGGATCAAGTGCCAGTTTTCGGAATTTTGCCAGTAGCCAGATCACGATTACGCCCAACCCCACCAAACTAAGGTGATAGAGGTAGGGAATGGTGGCGAGGCTGATGCAAAAACCTTCCACACGGACGGAATGGAACGACTGCGATTCATAATCCCTGCGGGTCGTGGATTAATCGAAGCAAAATTTCTTGTGTGGGGGCATGGCAGTGCCACGCCCCCACACGGATTTCATCCATCGGGTGATTCAATGTGTCCTCCTCAATACGCCCCCTCCCCTGTGATCACCGTCCACACCGTGCGTACCAAAATGTATACATCCAACCATACCGACCAATTTCTCACGTAGTAGGCATCCAAATTGACCCGCTCGTCGTAGGGCAAATTGTTGCGCCCCGACACTTGCCAAAGCCCCGTCAACCCAGGGCTGACCTTGGTATAGAGGTCAAATTTGTCACCGTAGCGCCAGATTTCCTCATCGACGATCGGGCGCGGACCCACCAAGCTCATTTCTCCTCGCAAAATATTCCACAACTGGGGCAGCTCGTCTAGACTAGTGCGTCGCAAAAATCGCCCCACCCGTGTCACCCGTGGGTCGTGCTGGAGCTTCTGATTTTCCTCCCAGGTTTTTTTCAGGTCGGGATGGCGATCGAAGTAGTGGTGTAGCACCTCATCGGCATTGCGCACCATCGATCGAAATTTCCAAGCTTTAAAGGTTTCGCCATTCTGACCCAAACGGAGCTGGCGATAAAAATCGGTCCGGGCGAGTCCACCCGAATCAAAAGAGCGATCGCTACAATCAGGGGCAGCAACAACAACCCCCCAAACAGGGTAAACGTCAGGTCAATCAATAGTTTGGCGAGGCGCGGTCCAGGTTGCAATAGCCGCTGTTGAACTTCCAATCCCAGCACACCCCCCAAATCCCGCGCCTCCACCCACAGGCTAGAAAACTCAAACAGATCGGGAATCACCAGTAAATGGGCAAAGGTTTGGGCGTGGCGTTGGACAAGCTTGAGCAGGCGATTGCGGGGAACTCCGGGCATTGCCACGATGGCGTATTGAATCCTCCGGGCTTTTGCCAAGGAGGGGGCTAGTTCCAGGCTGCCCACCACGGGCACTCCGTGTAGCGCTCCCCATTTGTCGGGGTTGTCGTCTAGCACCAAGATAGGTTTTAGCCCGATCGCCGGACGCCGTTGCAATGTCCGAATCACCATATCTCCCGTCTTGCCTGCTCCCAACACCAGCACGGGATACCCCCACCACGGCTGTCTGGCAAACCAATGCCTCACCAACCAACGGGCAAACAAGACAAACAAAATTGACAGTATCCACGCCGCCAGAAAAACAGTGCGGGAATAAAGCTCCCCTTCCTGCCTGAGAAAAATAGTCGAGCTGAGCACCAGGTAAACTAGCGTGGTAGATAGGCTGACCCATCGCAGTTCATCGACAGGGCTGAGGGCAACTCCAGGGTAAAGCCCCACCGTAGCGTAGGTTAAGATAAACCATCCCAATAAGGGATAGAACTGGGTATACAGATCAAACGGAGAATTCCCATCTATTAGGGAATCGATGTAAAGACCCAACCACCCCGCCACGCTCAAACCTAACAAATCCGCCCCGATCGTCAGGATCAACGTCGGGTAGGAACGAATGGATAGGCTTAGGGCAGAGAGCGCAGGCTGTAATGCACGATTAAGCTGCATGGTTTGTTTTTACTCCTCACGCTCTCTACTGTACGCCATCGCCTTGCCTAAAAATCGCCCATTTTTGCTCAATAAACTGGCTTAGCTCTCGTTGAAAGCGATCGGGGGCAAATCGTTCCACCTGGTGTCGTCGGTGGGCAGGTTCCACCAAGGGCACTCCGGCTTCAAACTGCTGCACCGCTTCCATTAGGCTTTCAACCGTCTGTTCCTCAAACAACACTCCGGTTTTACCCGAAATTACCGTCTCCGTCACCCCGCCCCGTCCGTAGGCAATTACGGGTGCACCCGCCGCCTGCGCCTCCACTGCCGCAATGCCAAAATCCTCCGCCGCCGCATAGACAAAGGCTTTACAGCGCTGCATATAGTCCACCACCACCGCATCGGGTTGGGGAGGAAGAAATTGGATATGGGCACCCGCGATCGCCTGCAACCGCGCCCGATCTGCCCCATCGCCCATTACCACGAGTGGTAGCCCTAGCTGGGTAAACGCTGCAACGATTAAATCTACCTTCTTATACGGCACAAATCGGGAGAGGGTAAAGTAAAACTCGTCGCGCTGACAGTCGGGAGAAAACCGATCGATCGCCACTGGTGGATAGATCACGGTGGCGCGACGCCGATAGGTCTTCCAAATCCGTCGCGCCACGTAATCGGAGTTGGCGATGAAATGATCCACCCGATTGGCGCAAGCAACATCCCACAGGCGCAAGTAATGCAGCAACGGTTGCACCAACAGCGCTTTCACCCCCTGATTTAACCCCGCTCCCTGGAGATATTGCTGCTGCAGATCCCAGGCATAGCGAATCGGCGTGTGGATATAGCTAATGTGTAGCTGGTCAGCGCGAGTGAGCACCCCTTTGGCAACAGCATGGTGGCTAGAGAGAATCAAGTCGTAGGTCGATAGGTCAAACTGCTCGATCGCCAGCGGCATCAGCGGCAAATATTGGCGAAAGTGCGGATTGGCAAAGGGTAGCCGTTGGATAAAAGACGTGTGTACCGTCCTATGTTGGATGAAGTGGCGCTGATGCTCGGTGAGAAAATCGACCAGACTAAACAGATCTGCCTCTGGATAGAGCAATAGCAATTGCTCACACACCTTCTCCGATCCCGCATAGGTGACGAGCCATTCATGCACAACCGCCGTTTTCATAACACACTGCCTGGATAGGGATTGGCGATCGCTGTCACCCATCGAGATAGGATAGGGGACAGACAGCAATCGATCAAGGCACAATGGAGGACAGGAATTTTACATATCACCATACTCAGAGTATTATCATGCTTTGAAGTCCTTCCCAGACCAGGATACAGGGGAATCTGATTGATTGAATGGCGAACTCAAGGCGATCGGCAAGGAACTGATTGATCATGCAGGTAGTACACACGGGCAACCGCAGAAGTCTAGAAAATTATCGGGACTTGCTGTTAGTGCTGTTTCAGAAGGAATTTAAAATTCGCTACAAACAGAAGGTATTGGGCTACCTGTGGTCGATCGCCAATCCCCTTGCCAATGCCGCGATTTACTACTTTGCCTTCAGCGTCATCATGGGGATTCGCGAAGAGAACTATATTCTATTTCTGATTACAGGTCTATTTGCTTGGCAGTGGTTTTCCAATGCCGTCGGCAGTTCCCCAAAACTATTTGTTGGCAATTCGTTGATTAAGAAAATTGCTTTTCCTCGGATTTTGATTCCGCTGTCGGCTTCGCTAAATCACATGGTGCATTTTATCCTGTCGATTCCTGTGATTATTCTTTTTCTAGCGATTCACAACGCAATTCCTTCGGTTCATTGGTTGTGGGGAATCCCAGTTCTCCTGACAATTCACCTGATGATGTCATTGGGACTTTCCTTATTGTTTGCGTCTCTCAATTTATTTTTAAGAGATATCGAGAGATTGGTCAGTATTTTGGTGCATTTCACATTCTATCTGACACCAATTCTTTATTCAGAAGATCTAATTCCGCCTGACTATAAGAACTACATTTTCCTCAATCCGGTTGCTCCACTAATTATTAGTTGGCGAAACCTATTTTTAGATGGCACAATCATGCCACTGTACATGCTTGCGTCATTTGGATATGCCCTCATCTTCTTTGGAATTGGATACTTTGTCTATAACAAGCTGTCCTGGAAGTTTGCAGAAGTGATATGAGAGAAATTGTTGTCAGCTTCGATCGCGTCAGTAAGTCGTACCCCCTATACAAAGAATTTAGAGGGGTCAAAAATGTATTGTTTGATCTGACCAAACATCTCAACCGACGCAGCCCGCGATTTGAGGCGCTTCGTGATATTTCCTTTGAGGTCTACAAGGGCGAAAAATTTGGCATTATCGGACGTAATGGTGCAGGCAAAAGTACCACTCTGGGGCTGGTGGCGGGTGTGCTCAAGCCAAGCGCAGGGCGGGTAGTCGTCAACGGTAGGATTTTTCCATTACTCACCCTAGGGGCTGGGTTCCATCCAGAACTAACGGGCAAAGAAAACATCATTTTGAATGGAATTTTGATGGGATTGACGCGGCGAGAAGTCCTGCAAAAAATAGAAGAAATTATTGATTTTTCTGAGCTAGAAGAATTTATCGATCGCCCCATTCGGATCTACTCCAGTGGTATGCTAGCGAGGTTGGGGTTTTCCATCGTGGCACATCTTGATCCTGAGATTTTATTAATTGATGAAGTTTTGGGAGTCGGGGATATTAAATTTCAGAAGAAGTGCCAAGAGAAGATGATGGAATTTAGAACAGGCAATGTGACGATGATTATTGTCAGTCATTCCGTCGGCAGCATTTCCACCATTTGCGATCGCGTCATGTGGATTGAAAACCACGTTGTCAGGATGATTGGCGACCCAATGGAAGTGGTTGAACAATACTGCAAACAGGCAGGAGTAGAATTTGTCGTAGATGGCAATAAAGTCCAAACGAAAACCTCGACCTTTTAAGATCGACCCTTTAAGTAATTGAATTGAAATTGTACTCATGGTTATGGAAAGTGGTTCTATAGAATATCAACTCACCGATCACGATCAACTCTGTTTTATTCACATTCCTAAAACAGCCGGAACCACCTTTACTGCCATCCTCGATGCCAAATTCAATCAAGCTGAAATTTGCCCCGCTGCGGTCTGGAGCGAATTAACTCAGCTCTCTCCAGAAGAACTCGCCCATTACAAATTGCTGCGGGGACATTTCTATTACTATGTCTACAAATTTCTTCCCCAAAAGCCCGTTTACATTACCATGCTGCGCGACCCGATCGAACGGGTGATCTCTGGTTATGAGTTCATGCGACGCCACCGTCCCTCCCGTCCCGAAGGCTTGCCCACTCACGAAAAAGCCTTAACCATGTCCTTGAAAGAGTATGTGTGTGACCCCAGCGTTCCAGGAATCACCAATGCTCAAACTCGCCATCTTTCAATGAATTTGTATAAGGAATTATCGGATGATTTGAACCATCCAAAGTGGTTGGAATCAGCCAAAGAAAACCTGGAAGAATTTGCCTTTGTAGGTGTGACTGAGCGGTTTGACAACGCCATGGCATTGCTAGCCTATGTGTTTGGTTGGAATCCATTGTTGGAATATCAAAATCTGATGGTGGCTCCCAAGCGATTGCGTCAAGAATCCCTATCGGCAGATGTGATCGAGGCGATCGCCGAGCGCAACCAACTGGATATTGCTCTCTATCAATTTGCCAAGGAAAAATTTAACGTGCAGTATGATCAGATGCTGCAAAATCTGTCAGAACAATTCAATTATCCTGCCTCTGATCAACTGGAACCTCAGCAGATTTATACCCTGTTAGAGAAACACTATGAATATCGGCATGCAATATTGGAGCGATCGCCCGTCCCCCAATTTCTGTTTGATTTCAATCAAGCGCTATTAGGCAGAGGATGGCATCTGCGAGAAGGGCTAGAGCGCAATCATGTATTTCGCTGGACGGGTCCAGGTACGCTGTCCACCCTTGATCTACCCCAACTGGAACCCCAAGATACCACTATTCAATTCCGCATTATTAACACCGTTGCCTCCGACATTTTGGAGAGCTTAGAATTGCAAGTAAATGGGTGTAAAATTTCATTTTTCCCGCTCCATAGTGATGTGATTACAACTGTCTTTCAAGGAGAAATTCCGGCGAGTTGTCTTGTGAGTGAATTGCCCTTTACTCGATTAACGTTTAAAGTCGATCGCACCACATCCCTTCATTCTGTTGATCCGACCAATCTTGATACTCGTCCGGTTGGGTTAGCCTTTGATTTGATTCAGCTCTATCCGGTGAATTCTCCAGAAACTACCTCTGCTGTTTCCTTCCTATTTGATAACCCGGCGTGGCAGGAGCGATCGCTTTCATCCAACAGCATCTAGAGCAGAAAGATACCATTCTCGCCCCTACAATCTTTAGCCTCAAGTTTCCGGCTCAGATGCCGTTTCAACAAATAGAAGGCATTAAAAAGACTCAGAATTACAATCCAACGGTGTTACAAACCTCGGCATTTGACTGGGCAATTCTGCATAAGGGAATGATGCGAGAATTGGGCAAAATTCTGCCAAAATTAGCCCTCCAGGGATTTAAACCCGTGATGGCAAATGAGGTGTTTGTAGTCTTTTCTAAGAAACCAAATCTTTCACCTTTGAGCTACACCTCACCCCATGTCAAATCCTTATATGGGGGGTATGTGAAGTACGATCTAGCCCAACGCACCCAAGGGTTCCATCGCTTGGTAGGACACTTGAAACTGTTTGCCAAACAAAAAATTAAGCCAATTTTGGTGGATGACCTCAGACCGTTCTACACTAAACATTTGAAAAAACGGTTTAAGTAGCGCTTTGCAGCAAGAAGAGTTCCATGCCTCCGCCCAGATCCCCGGCTTCCCCCAAGAAGCCGGGGATCTAACTAGAAATCAGATCCCCGGCTTTTCTGAAAAAGCCGGGGATCTAGCCGGTGGAGTTAACCCGCTGTTGGTAAATCTCTCCTTTTTAATTTCGGAGGCAACGGGGTTAACCACCTATGCGGCGAATTTGTTTCCCCATCTACAGGCTTTGCATCCAATCCTGTTAAGCGATCGCCCCATTTCTCCCCACCGTCACCACCCCATTCCCGGTGGAATGAATGCCAGCCGGGGCAGTCGAGGACACTTCGATCGCTTAGTTTGGACGCAGTTTCAACTACCCCGGATCTACAAAGCCCTAAACTCGTCCCTCTTGTTTTCCCCCATTCCCGAAGCACCGTTGGCAGCGGGATGTCGATCGATCGTCACCGTCCACGATCTAATTCCCCTGCGGTTTCCCAAGCGCACCTCACCGCTAACCTACTACTGTCGCTATTACATTCCCCAGATTCTCCAGCACGCACAACACGTCATCTGCAACTCATCTGCCACTGCCAAGGATGTGATTGATTATTTTGGCATCCCTGCCAGCAAAATTACTCCGATCCCGATGGCATACGATGCTCAGCATTTCCAACCCCTTCCCACTACTGAGAATCACCCTCCCTACTTTTTCTATATTGGTCGCCATGACCCCTACAAAAACCTCCATCGTCTGATTGCAGCCTTTGCTCAAATCAAGGGGGATGGCTTGGAGTTGTGGATTGCTGGATCAAGTGACCCACGTTACACTCCCTCATTACAGACTCAGACCGAGGAATTGGGCATCGCCCCACGGGTGAAGTTTTTAGATTACGTGACCTACGATCGGTTGCCTGGGTTGATGGGGGGCGCGATCGCCCTCGTATTCCCCAGCTTGTGGGAGGGATTTGGCTTTCCGATTTTAGAAGCGATGGCGTGTGGTACAGCCGTGATCACCTCCAATCTTGCTTCTATGCCAGAGGTAGCCGGAGATGCCGCGATCTTAGTTGACCCCTATAACGTTCAGGAATTATCAACGGCGATGCAACAGCTAATGGATGATCCGCAGATGCGATCGCAGCTTGAAACCGCTGGTCTTGCTAGAGCCACCCAATTTAGCTGGCAAAAAACGGGACATCAAACCGCTGAATTGCTACGCCAGTACTTGTAGCCTACTTCTGCCACACCACCAGTAGCACCCCAGCAACGATCAACCCTAGCCCGATCGCCCGCGTTGGGGGAATGGTTTCTCGAAACAAGAAATACCCAATTAGCACTGAGAAAATATAGATCAACGCCGCAGACGGGGCTGCCACACTCAGCTTTACCCGCGTCAGTAGAAGAATATAGGAGATTGCCCCCAACCCATAACATGCCAATCCAGCTAGCAATTCTGGCGTGGTGGCAATACTGAGGATGTGGCTGATCGCATTGTCAGCATTGACTTTTCCTAAGCGAAGGGCACCCGCCTTTAGGAAAAATTGTCCGGTGCCGCTGGTCACGATGACACGAGCAGTAAGGCAAATTCTTGTGGAGTCACCCAACTTTCCTCACACTGACATAACTGAGCATCAACGAGGTGAGGGACTAAATCTGCTCCCCTCAGTCGCCGTTTAAGTACGCATTCTACGCTACCACACCCGTGTCGTAGAAGCAGGGTTAATCAGAGGCACTAATTTCCCAAAGCAGCCACAGAGCTTCATCAGATCTTCAAAAAAATATCTAGTTTTAACTTTCTTGAACTTAAGATTGTGCGATAACTTTTAACAGGAGTTAAACCGTATCAGACATTGACAGAACTGACAAGGTAATGATTCATGACAAGTACCGTTTATCCCTACACTACCGAGCAAATTACCGTCTGGCTGAGGGGGCTATTGACCGTTGCCTGGGCGGATGGGCACTTTGATGACGAAGAAAAAAGTCTAATCGCCGAGTTGACCCAAGATGAACTCGCTCCCCAGATCGAGTTAGGAACCTTTGAACCGATCGCTCCCAATGATCTTGCCGCCACCCTGCTTCCCAATGCCCATGCAGCAGAAAACTTTCTGAGAACGGCGGTGATGGTGGCGATCGCCGATGGCATCTATTCCGAAACCGAAGACACCATCCTGCTCCAGTTTTGCACTGCCCTCAACCAGCCTTCAACGATTCTAGACTCCCTACGGCAAACCCTCGACTATGCCTCGCCCATCTCAGGCAATGCCAATGCCAGCGCGATCGCACCCTCTGCCGATGACAGCGGTGAGCAACTGCCTGTCCTCACTCCAGTCAAGGAATGGCTGGACGGGCTAGAGGTTCACGATCCCAGAGTGGCGCGGTTCCTCTGCAAGATGATTCCTCCCCAATGTCCCTTCGAGCGCGATGTGGTGTTGTTTGGACGCAAACTGGTTCACATTCCCGCCATGTGCAAGCTCAATCCGTTGTACGACCAATTGGTAGGGTTACGATTTCGGGCATTGTCCTACCTGGCAGATGATTGTGGGGAGGATGTGACGCCTTATTTGGGTGGATGAGGCAGCACGATTAGCGTATAGCTTTGCTCTCGATGGTTTGAACAAAATCTAGCAACTGATGCGCCATTGTTAGTTTGCTGCAAAGCGGTATAGATTGCTGGCGTCCGTGGCGATCGAGCAAAACAGCCTGATTACTCTCCGTGCCAAAGCCGCTATCGGGCTGATCAATCGGATTGGCGACGATCGCGTCCAATTGCTTGCGCTGCAATTTTTCAAGGGCGGGCGGAATGATATCTCCGGTTTGAGCGGCAAAGCCGACCAAGCGTTGATGGGGTTGCTTGCGAGATCCCAGTTCTGCGGCGATATCAGGCACTAAAGTCAGGGCAAGGTGGGTGGGGAGCGATCGCTTGGGTAATTTCTCAGCATGGTACTCGGCGGGGCGCACGTCTGCCACCGCCGCCGCCAGAATTGTCCAATCCGCGTCAGGAAAGCACTCTAGCATCGCGGCTTGCATCTCCGCCGCACTAACAACCGGAATGGATCGTGCTCCTGGGATCAGGCGAGTCAGGCTCGATTCGACAGGAGCATGGACTAGCGTCACCTGTGCACCTCGATGCAGTGCGGCTTGGGCGATCGCAATTCCCATTCTTCCGGTGGAGGGGTTGCCAATAAAGCGGACTGGGTCAAGATGTTCACGGGTGCCGCCCGTGCTAATCAAAATGTGCTGAGCGACCAAATCGCGATCGCCACGGGTGTAGAACAAGGATTCTATTGCCGCCAGCAATTCCGCTGGTTCCGCCATCCGTCCGGTGCCGACGCGATCGCATGCCAACATCCCCGTCCCCGGTGCGGCCACATGATAACGCCGATCCTGTTGTACCCCCTGCCAGTTGCGCTGCACACTGTGCTGTTGCCACATCTCCGTATTCATTGCCGGAGCCAGGAGCACGGGACAAGCCGAGGCGAGGACAGTATTGGTTAGCAAATTATCGGCTAACCCATGCGCTAGTTTTGCTAATGTATTTGCCGTCAGCGGCGCAATCATCAGCACCTCTGCCCACTCCCCCAGTTCAATATGCAGCGGACGAGAGTGGCTGGGTTGCCAAAAATCGCCATCCCCATAGGCGGGATGGCGACTCAGGGTGGCGACTGTCAGCGGCGTAATAAATTGCTGCGCCCCGTCGGTGAGAATCGCTCGAACTTCCGCCCCAGCTTTTGCCAGCGTGGAGACGACCTCACAGATTTTGTAAGCCGCAATCCCTCCGCCCACCCCAACCAAAACTCTGCGACCCTGCATGATAGTGAGTTTCCGAAATGGTAAATCAGCGCCATGAATAACCGCTAATCGCTAACCGCTAATCGCCAATCGCTCGGATCACGACTCATCGTAATGTTCCATATCTAACAGGTCGAGATAGGGCAATACCAACTCCGGGCGTTTGAAGGCGATCGCCCGAAGCAAATGCCAGTCACTTAACCCATCAAAGATATTGCTGTAGTTGTCTTGCTCCAATCGCCCAGCCAACTCTGCCACATCCGCAGGACTCATTTGGTCGATAATTTCCATTGAAACGACAGTGCTTTGCATAGTTCCCCCTCAGATGCCTCTACAAGTGCCTCTCTACAAGTGCTCCTATTGTCTTGACAAGCAGCAAAGAATACGCTTTACCCAATCCTACGATGTTTCTGGGCGATCGCCCAACCGTAATCCGGGCTTACTTAGAAAACTTTGCACAATCTCCAAAATTTCCGGCTGAATTTCATGTCCCATGCGTAATTCGTGATAGTCTACCACAGCTCCCAACGCAATCAAGGCATCCCGCGCTTGCTGAGCTGCTTGCAAAGGCACAACGGGATCATACTCTCCATGCGCCATCAAAACTGGTGGCAAAACAGGGGCGGATCGGACAGGGGAGCGTGGAGGTATCCGCTGAGTACCACGATCGCCGCCAACGGCAGTCGAGTTCCCACATCTAGCGTCATCGCCCCACCTTGGGAAAACCCAGCCACAACGGTTTGCCCCAGGGGAACACCCGTCGTTGCTTCCAGGGAGACTAACCAATCCATCAATTGCTGACGGCTGCTGATTAATTCAGCCTGCTGGTTAGCGTCAAGTGTTGCCTCAAAGGCATAACTCTGGGGCAGGTCGTACCACATTCTGCCAACGGGAGCGTAGGGGTGGGGAAAGGGAGCGTTGGGTAGGAACAACTGATAATTAGGCAACTCCAGATAGGGCGCAAGCGCCGCCAAATCATGATAGTTCGCACCCCAGCCGTGGAGCAAGACCAGCAGTTTGTCGGGGGGTTGTCCGTTGGTGGGAGTGAGGGCGATCGCGTCTAGGGTCATGGGGGAAGAGCAATTAGCGATGAGCGGTTAGCTAGGGTCAGGATTTATTGTAGGAGGCGGGGGGAGTTTGTGGAAAAAATAGAGAGCTTTTGTCGATCGCCTTGATCCTGTGCCAGGATCAAATGTCCCTTTGATTTGGATTACCCTGCGCTATGTCAACCCAGGTTGCAACGATCGAGTCCCCGTTTCTCGGTGCGGAGGTGGCGGCAGACTATGCCGATGCTCGTGTTGTGATTTTGCCAATTCCGTTTGAGGCAACCACCACCTATCGTCGAGGTTGTGAGAATGGTCCAGCGGCAATTCTAGACGCTTCCCATCAGGTGGAGTATTACGATGAAGAACTGGAACGGGAACTGTGGGACGTGGGTATTTACACCCATGCATCGATCGCCGATACCCGCGATCGCCAGCCTGTACCGTCAGAGCAGATGTTGCAGGAAACCCAGGCAACCGTTCAACGCCTAATCGCCGATGGCAAATTCGTCATTGCTCTGGGCGGAGAGCACAGCATTACCACAGGCATTGTGGAGTCCTATCGTCAAGCCAATCCCAATGAACCGTTCACCGTTGTCCAAATCGACGCCCACGGCGATCTGCGCCATGAGTACGAAGGTTCGATTCACAACCACGCCTGCATCATGCGCCGAGTCGTAGACATGGGCTTACCCACGGTGCAGATTGGCATTCGCAGCATTTGCCGGGAAGAGGCGGAACTGATCAAAGCCAAAAATCTTACGGTGTTTCGGGCGCGGGAAATTGCCACGCAACCCGATTGGATGGAACGGGCGATCGCCAGCATCCCCACCCGCAAAGTCTTCTTCACCATCGATCTAGATGGCATCGACCCCACGCTAATGCCCGGTGTGGGCACGCCCGAACCCGGCGGGTTGAATTGGTACAGTTTGCTCACTTTCTTGCGGCGCGTGTTTGAATCCCATGAGGTGATCGGCTGCGATGTGATGGAACTGGCTCCTATTACCGATTCCGTAGTCTCAGAATTCACCGCCGCCAAATTGACCTACAAACTAATTGGCTATCAAGCCCTCGCCCAAAGTTGGGTACAGGATATGTCTGTAGGTCATTAACTGAGCTAAACAAGGGTGGTTATGCGCAGTATGGCTCGAATTTCTTTGCCTCCTACAGGGTTGGTTTTGCTTTCGATCGCCTCCATGCACTGTGGGGCGGCATTTGCAAAACTGTTGTTTCCTCAAGTAGGGGCAGCAGGAATGGTGCTAATGCGAGTGGGGTTTGCTGCTTTGATTTTATTCGCTTTGCGTAGACCTCAATGGACACCTCAAATCCAAGCTCACCTGAGAACACTGGCGTCCTTTGGAATCGTGTTGGCGCTAATGAATCTTGCTTTCTATGCATCGCTCGATCGTATTCCTTTGGGAATTGCAGCGACCTTGGAGTTTACGGGTCCACTGGGTTTGGCAGCATTGCGATCAAAGCGGTGGTTAGAAGCATTGTGGGTAGCGCTGGCAGCCATAGGAGTGGTTCTACTCGCGCCGATAGGTGATTTTACGTTAGATATTTGGGGGATTGCGTTTGCGTTGATCGCAGGTTTTTTTCTAGCACTGTATATTGTGCTGTCTGCTCAAGTTGGGCAAGTTATTCCTGGAATTGATGGATTATTTTGGGCAATGGCAATCGCCGCACTCCTCTTAGCTCCTATCGGGATTGCATCCGCAGGAAATGCCCTATTGCAACCCCACCTGCTGGCAGTCGGATTGGGGGTAGCTGTTCTGTCTTCCACCGTCCCATATTCATTAGAGTTGATGGCGCTGAGATCAATTCCCATTAACACTTTTGGAGTCTTAAGAAGTCTTGAGCCAATGTCTGCGGCAATTGCTGGTTTCCTAGTCTTAGGAGAAGCCTTAACTCTGCGTACCCTGTCGGCTATTGTCTTGATCTCGCTGGCTGCGGCTGGGGCATCCCGATTTCAATCTAGGTCTAATCAAGTCCCTGCGACTGATCCCTAGATCATCTTGATGGATTTCTTGGTACTCTTAACCCATCCCTCTCTAAAGATTTTTATTGGGTGATTATGGAAACTGGCACCCCGATCGGCAGCTATGCCCCCGATTTTGAATTGCCTGGTATTGATGGCGCGGTTCACCACTTGGCTCGCTATTTAGAGCAATATCAGGCGATCGCCGTCATTATTATGTGCAACCATTGCCCCTACGTGAAAATGTACCTCGATCGGCTGAAGCAACTCCAAACCGAGTTCATCGGGCAGGGCGTCACCCTAGTGGGCATCAACGCCAACGACGAGAGGCGCTACCCCGAAGACAGCTTTGAGCAAATGAAGGACTTTGCCAAACAGCATGGGTTAAATTTTCCCTATTTACGGGATATTACTCAAGACGTGGCACGCAGTTTTAGTGCAGAACGCACTCCGGAAGCCTTTTTGATCGATCGCAATGGCATCATCCAATATCGCGGATTGATCGATGATAGTGCCCAACATCCTGATACAGTGACAACGACTTATTTGCGAGATGCGATCGCGGCTTTGTTGGCTGGTAATACGCCCAATGCCTTGGCAACCTCCCCGATCGGTTGTTCAGTCAAATGGCGACAATAATTTCTACCAAGGCTTATAAAAGCCTTATAATCTGGCAAACGGAATTGTGAAGAGGCACTCAAATCAGTTACAGAACTGGTTTGGACTGTTATCTTAGGTTGGAAGTTCATTAAGCTGGAAAAATCGTCACTGCAATGGGAACCACCTATCAACGGGTTTTATTGAAACTGAGCGGCGAAGCCCTCATGGGCAAACTGTCTTACGGGATTGATCCAGCCATTGTGCAAAGTATTGCCGAGGAAGTCACTGCCGTCGTTCAAAATGGCGTACAGGTCGCGATCGTCGTAGGGGGAGGAAATATTTTCCGAGGCGTCAAAGGAGCTGCCGCTGGCATGGATCGTGCCACCGCCGACTACATTGGCATGATCGCCACGGTGATGAATGCCATGACTTTGCAAGACTCGTTAGAACGAATCGGTGTGCCAACCCGTGTACAAACGGCGATCGAGATGCAAGAAGTTGCCGAACCCTACATTCGCCGCCGCGCCATTCGTCATTTGGAGAAAGGGCGGGTGGTGATTTTTGGGGCAGGTTCCGGTAATCCCTTTTTTACCACGGATACCACAGCGGCACTACGAGCGGCTGAAATTAATGCAGAGGTGGTGTTCAAAGCCACCAAGGTGGATGGGGTATATGACTCCGATCCCAAGAAAAATCCCAATGCTCGCCGCTACCAAAGTTTGAGTTATGGGGAAGTGTTGACGCAAAATTTGCGTGTGATGGATGGCACGGCGATCGCCCTGTGCAGAGACAATGACATCCCCATTGTTGTTTTTGATCTTTCTGTACCCGGTAACATTCGCCGTGCCCTCATGGGAGAATCAATTGGAACGATTGTCGGAGGTTCTAGTGAAGTTAACTGATGTCGAAGAAAGCATGCAGAAGGCGATCGAAGCAACTCAACGCGCCTTCAACACCATTCGCACTGGGCGAGCCAATGCGTCGCTGTTAGACAAAGTGACCGTAGAATATTACGGTACGCCCACCCCCCTCAAGTCACTTGCCAATATCAGCACCCCGGATTCAACCACCATTACCGTTCAACCCTACGATCGCGGCAGTCTAAGCTTGATTGAAAAAGCCATTTCCATGTCCGATCTGGGCTTGACTCCCAACAATGATGGCTCATTTATCCGGCTGAATATTCCACCCCTCACCAGCGATCGCCGCAAGGAATTGGTCAAACTGGCGGCTAAATACGCTGAGGAAGGCAAAGTTTCCGTCCGCAATATTCGCCGAGATGCGGTAGACACAGTGCGCAAGCAGGAAAAGGCGGCGGAAGTATCGGAAGATGAAGCCCGCGACCTGCAAGACAGTATCCAAAAGCTGACTGATAAATATACAAGCAAAATCGATCAACTCCTAGCCGATAAAGAGTCCGACATTTTGACCGTCTAGTGCCAGACTCATACCCCCACCAAGGCGTGCCGCACAATGTAGGCGATGTGCATGGGGTAGCCATTGGCGTAGAGTGTATCTACGCAATCTAGTGCTGCTTCCCGGTTGGTATAGGAATCGAGGACTTCTTCAGTGCCGTTGGCATATTGAATACACAGTTGCCAAATCATCTTGATCTCCAATCGAGGAACGCAGGGTTTGAAATCGATAAAACTGCTTCATTCATTCTTCATCAACATCGTAGGAGCTTCACGCTAAGTTTGTACTCCGTGCAAATCTCCAATCCGACTGCTCAAGAAACACTCCCTACATGTATAGAAAATCACTAGGGCGATCGTAATTTCACACCCTCTTAACCAATCCTTGATCGAGGGTTTTAACTCATCTTTAAAAAACCAGATGAAAATTTCTTGATAAAAACACCATTCAAAATTCGATGAATCGTAGACTATGGGAGATTCATTGTCCGGTTAAACATCTGAACGATCTCACCGCACCAGGGCAACCCCTTCCCTAACGGATTCGTTCACCCAGACCGTGTGTACTTCACGATAGGACTTCAATCTATGTACGACTGTATTGTGGTAGGCGCAGGACCCGCCGGAGGAACGGCAGCATATCATCTCGCTAAGCGCGGGCGATCGGTCTTAGTGCTCGAAAAAGCCTCCCTACCCCGTTACAAGCCTTGCGGAGGTGGAGTGTCTCCCCAAATCGCCCAATGGTTTGACTTTGATTTTTCTCCAGCCATTTCCCTGAAAACCAATACCATTCGCTACACCTGGAAAATGGACGATCCAGTCGTTGTAGAATTAAAGACTGCGGAACCCGTCTGGATGGTGCGCCGAGATGTGTTTGATCACTTCTTGATCAAACAGGCTCAGCAACAGGGCGCAGAACTCCGCGACAACACGGAAGTTACAGGAATTGAGTTTCAGAGCGATCGCTGGTTGGTGAAGACAGCAACTGATACCGTCAACGGGCGTTACCTAATTGCGGCGGATGGTGCTAAGGGTCCCATGGCAAAGTGGCTGGGATTCAAAGATCGTAAGCGTCGGCTTGGAGGTGCCCTAGAAGCGGAAGCTCCTGTTAAGCACCAATCTGATCCCTTAATTCATTTTGAGTTTGGCATGATCAAAAACGGCTACATCTGGAACTTCCCCAAAGCCGATGGCTACTCGATCGGGGTGGGAACCTTCCGGGGTGGCGAACCTCAAGACTTTAAGGGAATCTTGGCAGAATATGCCACCCAATTTGGCATTGATGTCAAAACCTGTCAGCAATACGGGCATCCCCTCTGTCTATGGGATGGAGACCAGACCCTACACACCCAAAACGCTCTGCTGACAGGAGAAGCTGCCTGCGTGGTTGACCCCTTCACCGCAGAGGGCATTCGTCCTTCCATTTTTAGTGGCTTGAAGGCATCGGAGGCGATCGACGGTGCCCTATCTGGAGACACCAATGCCCTCGCCCGTTACACTCAGGTGCTCAATGAAGAATGGGGCGCAGATATGATGTGGGCACAGCGTTTGGCAGGGATATTTTATCGAGTGCCCGGCATGGGGTATCGCATGGGGGTGAAACGCCCCTCAGCTACCCAACGCATGGGGCAGATTCTCTGTGGAGAGTTACGCTATGCCGATGTTGCCAACAGCGCCATCAAACGCCTGAGCACCGGATTAATTCCTGGTATGGGTAAGTAGGCAAATTGCGGGTTCTTTTTTTAAGCCGTCATCGATCCGTTGCCGATCGATGACGGTTTGTTGTGTCGATCGATGTCACCTCTAGAACAAATTGAGGGATAACTGCGTAGGTCATTCCTATGCAATACCCCTCATCTATTGGTGCGCCATGACCTACAGCCTGCGAGTTGCCGATCTACCGACAACCGAAAGACCCCGCGAACGCTTACTTGCCCACGGTGTTAGTCACCTTTCCACAGCAGAATTATTGGCGCTTCTATTGGGAACGGGACAAGGGCAGGGAAAGTTATCGGCGGTGGGATTGGGACAACTGATTCTGAAAACCCTAGGCGAGGGGCAACGCGATCCACTGGGCGTTTTGCCCACCATCACGGCACAGGAATTAATGCAAATTCCCGGCATCGGCATTGCTAAAGCAAGTACAATCTTGGCGGCGATCGAGTTGGGTAAACGAGTGCTCTCATCTCGATCTGAGCGATTGGTGATTGATGATCCGGCGATCGCCGCTTCAATCCTCAGTGGGGATCTAATGTGGCAATCCCAAGAACGCTTTGCCGTGCTGTTGCTAGACATCAAGCACCAACTGCTCAGCAGTCAAGTCATTAGCATCGGCACCGCCACCGAAACCCTAGCCCATCCTCGCGATATTTTTCGAGAGGCAATTCGTCATGGCGCGGTGCGGCTGATCGTTGCCCACAACCATCCATCGGGCAATGTTGAGCCGAGCGCCAACGATATCGAACTGACTCGACAATTACTAGCGGCTGCCCAATTGTTGGGAATTCCATTACTCGACCACCTGATTCTGGGTAATGGCAATCATCTCAGTTTGCGGCAATCTACGCAGTTGTGGCAGGAGTGTCCCCAAGGTGATTGAAAATAATTGACAATTCGTACTCATAACGAATACGCTTTATAGAGCGTTAATTGTCAGTTATTTCAGTTATTACTTAAAGGAGCCTGATTTCATGTTGCCAAATCGAGAAGGACAACGAGTTCCTGACGTTACATTTCGCACTCGCATCAATAACGAATGGGCGGATGTAACAACGAGCGACCTGTTTGCAGGCAAGACAGTGATTTTGTTTGCGCTACCGGGAGCCTTTACCCCCACCTGCTCCTCCACCCACGTCCCAGGGTATAACGATTTAGCAAAAAGCTTTCAAAGAAAATGGAGTAGACGACATTCTTTGTCTTTCGGTCAACGATACCTTTGTAATGAACGAGTGGGCAAAGGATCAAGGGGCAGATCAAATCACTTTTCTACCCGATGGCAACGGCGAGTTTAGCCACGGCATGGGCATGTTGGTCGATAAAACTGATTTGGGCTTTGGCAAGCGATCGTGGCGCTATTCCATGCTGGTCAAAGATGGCATCATCGAGAAAATGTTTATTGAGCCAGAGGAACCGGGCGACCCCTTCAAAGTGTCCGATGCCCAAACCATGCTGAGCCACATCAATCCCGAAGCGGCGAAACCAAAATGCGTCTCACTGTTTACAAAAGTGGGCTGCCCCTTCTGTGCTCGTGCTAAAGCGCTCCTCGATGACCATGGATTGCAATATGAAGAGATTACCTTGGGCAAAGGCGCCTCGCTGCGTTCCTTAAGAGCGATGGCTGGAGCCACCACCGTTCCTCAAGTCTTTATTGATGGCGAATTAATTGGTGGTTCAGAAGCGCTTGAGCAGTATCTGGTGGCAGTATAGGTGCTCCAAGGGCGATCGCCATAGGTTGAATTCGCCCATTCCAGACTCCCAGCTTCTTAGAGAAACTGGGAGTCTTTTGCTAGAAACATTCCAATGTTTTGCGGGTGTCGCGCCCTGTTGTTGGATTTCTTCCCTCAGCCATCTCACACAGGTCTTCCTGGACATCTTGACGCAGCAGCACATCTGTAAAGTCAGCTCCTGTGATCAATGCTCCGTCAAATTTAGCATTGAAGGCAAACGCGCCTTCTAAAATTGCGTTGGTTAGATTCGCTTTGACTAACCGTGCCGCATCTAGAGTGGCATAACTGAGATTGGCAGATTCAAAGTTTACCGATTCCAGGTTCGCGCCAAAAAAGCTGACACCCTTGAGATTACATCCGCTGAAGTTGCTGTTGCGGAGGTTTGCTTTGGTAAAACTGGAATCAGTCAAGACCTTACCAGAAAAATCAGTGTTCACCAAAAACCCTTTGTTGTAATCTTCAGCCCATGCAGGCAGTGGGGAAACTAGCGTGGC
>JAAUSV010000225.1 GCA_012032525.1 Leptolyngbyaceae cyanobacterium SL_7_1 | reverse complement strand
ACACCTGAACGTTGAGAGCGTAGTTGACATCGGAGAAGGGCGACCCCCCGCAACGTTGCAAACAGGGCAAACAAAATGGGCATCTGTAGGACGACTGGAAAGCATCCAGACAAAGGATTGCCAAATTCTTTGTAGACTTTGGACATCTCTTCCTGCTGCTTGGCTGGGTCATCCTTGTAACGTTCCTGGACTTCCTTAACCCGTTTCTGCATAACGGGCTGAGCCACCCGCATCCGTCTCATACTCCGAATGGAACCAGCGCTTAAGGGAAAGAGCGCAAAGCGAACCACCAGTGTCAGGGCAACGATCGCCAATCCATAGCTCGGCACGATCCCGTAGAAGAAATCTAGGATCGGCAGCATCACCTTGTTTGAGAGAAATCCTACACCAAAATCCATGTGTGCTTATTCACCTGTCTGCGTGCGCTGAGTAATCTGAACCTAGCTTAGCTGAATCTGAGCAACGATGTGTTTAAACTCGCGCGGGATCGCTCCTGCGCTCATTGAGCCATTTGACCCAGTGAACCGCTGGTTTTTTGAGCTTTGGGAGAGAGATTTTGGTGGATAAAGTTGTATACCTCGCGGAATCGAGGCATAGCCCGTAATTCCAACCGACTGCCGTCGTTGAGGGTGATCACCATATCACCCCACGCCCCAAGCCCCCTGGGAACAGTGACCACTTTGGCAATTTCGCTGTAAATAATGTCCGATCGCTCGCGCCCCATCCATCCGCCAGTGACGGAGATGCGGCGATTGGTGATGCGATAGCGTAGCCACAATGCCCGCGCCACAGCTCCAACGGTTAATGGTAGACAGATCACTGTAAAACCGAGCAACAGATTAAAAATTAAATCCCCAATATGGGGACCACCCTCAAAATAAGCTTCTTCTTTAACGCTCATTGATAACCTCGGCACTGATCAATAACTGCTCTAATTCTTGCAGAAATTCCCGGTAATCGCACTCGATCGCCGGGGGTCTAACTACCACAACCACCTGCCAACCCGAACGCGCTCTGGGCAACAGTTGCCCTAGCGCTGCTCGAATTTGTCGCTTAATCCGATTGCGCACGACCGCTTTTTTGCTGACTTTTTGGCTAATAGAAACGCCAAACTGACTGGGCTGTTCGGCGATTGCCGGGCAATCGTCAGCAGAGGCGGGGGAAGATTTGAACAGAGGCAAGGCTCTCAGTGTTAAGTTTGGCGTGGAACGACGCAAACCAGACTGATAAACGGCACTAAACGCTCGTCGGTGCCGGAGTCGATGGGACTTAGGCAGCGCCACAAATTAACATTACCAATCTACGTCAATTCAACCTAAACAACTCTTCTGCTCAACCTATCCAGGTGAACATAACCAATGGCGATTTCAGATGACTGCCTAGACAACCGCCAGCCGAACCCGTCCCTTGCGGCGACGAGCCTTAATCACCCGTTGACCTGTGGCAGAGCGCATTCTGGCGCGAAACCCAGACGTTCTGCGACGTTTGCGACTCGTTCCACCCAATGTTCGTTTCGTCATATCCCCTCAATGCCTAAATCTTTAAAAGCCACGATTGCTGATCATACCATTTTCAGTCGGGGACGGACTACTCACGACCAATGGTAATGATCCAAGTTCCCACGTAGCGCGAAAGTGGGACATCACCGGGCGATCGCACGAGGGCATTGAAATAGTAAGTCCCCCCCGTTCTGGGATTACGCACGTTGGAGAGTACAAGCACTACCCGTGTTCCTGCCGGCACAGGCTCTAGAGGATAGATCTCAATGACTTGGTTTTCCTCATCCCAGATGACTTCATCAAGGGCGATGCTTTCGCCTGCAACCCGCACCTCAATCTCATCGGCATCAAAGCTGCCACTAAAGTATTCGGGATAGCTGATGGTGAACTGGTTGACCGCCAAATTCATCTTGTCGGATGGAATGCGCAGGTGGTAGCGATCGCGCTGAGCTGGCACTCCATTGCGATCGAGCCGAAAGCCCAATTGATTTTCCCGCTCCACCCCACTAAAGATGGTTAGCCCAGGCAAGCCTTGTGCTTGGGTCAACATGGGAACAACTGCCACACTGCCAGCGATCGTCAACGCCAGCGCCAACCGTTGAATAAACTGTTTTGCAAAAGCCATAAACCCTCAACCTTAGAAACACGTGCTAAACAATCTTGACGTTGACCGCTGCGATCGAGATCAACAAAACTTTACTAGTATACTGACTCTACCAGGATTCCGAACCGGGGATGGTGAAATCGTCAGTGGAGATTCAGTGGAGATATAGAGGCATCCATCGTAGCTTTCTTAGATGCAAGACGTGGAGCCCTATCTTCAAGTGCCCCTGCAAACGCCGTAACTCAAGTGCTGTTCAGACATTAGGACAGATGGGACGATGGAACAGGATTATCCTGAGTTTGTCCCACTCCACGGTTCAACCTGCAAGTTCTATTATCGTAACGGTTCATGAGTCATCGTCCTGCCAGCCAGTCCCCCAGTTCCATCCTTAAAAATCTACAACCTGCTCACGGGTCGATCGGGATGGCAGATTGGAATAATCTTGATTCCTCGTTGCAGGCTCAATTGGGTCAAGCACTCCAACCTAGTGGCGTTGTCGAATCCGTTGTTTACCCCACCACGCCAGCAGAATTGGCGGAGATGATGAAGCTGGCTCACCAACATCAGTGGCGCATATTGCCGTGGGGTGGGGGCAGCAAGTTGGGCTGGGGTGGGTTGATGGAGGACATTCAACTAGGGCTAGGGCTGGGTCGTCTCGATCGCCTGATTGACCATGCTGTAGGCGATTTAACCGTAACGGTAGAAGCGGGGATGCGCATTGCCGATTTGCAAACCACGCTGGCGAAAGCAAACCAGTTTTTGGCGATCGATCCCCTCTACGAAGATACGGCAACGGTAGGAGGGATTATTGCCACCGCTGACACTGGGGCACTGCGGCAGCGCTACGGGGGCATCCGCGACATGCTCATCGGGGTATCGTTTGTGCGCTCTGATGGGCAACTCGCCCGTGCAGGTGGGCGGGTGGTAAAGAATGTGGCAGGGTACGACTTGATGAAACTACTGACGGGTTCCTATGGAACTTTGGGGGTGATTTGTGAGGCGACGTGGCGAGTCTACCCACTGCCCAGTACTTCTCAAACGTTGGTACTGAGTGGAACGGCAGATGCGATCGCCCAACTGAGCCAACAGCTATTGGCATCTGCCTTGACGCCCACCGCGGTGGAGTTGCTTGCCCCGGTGACGGCGGCAGCTCTGGGTTTGCCATCCATGCTAGGACTGGCAGTGAGATTTCAGAGTAGTGCTGCCAGTGTTGTCCAACAAATGAACTATTTAGAGCAATGGGGACAGGCATTAGACCTGCGGGGGTAGGGTTGGTGAATTTGGATGAGACGACTCTATGGCAGCAATTAAAAGTGCAGATGCAGGTTAGCCCCACGGAATCGGCTGTTACCTGCAAAATAGGAGTATTACCCACCCATGCGGCTAATTTCTTGCATCATCTCAGTCAACTTCCCCATGTAATCGCTGCCCACCTCCACGCGGGAAGTGGGTTGGGAATGGTGCGGTTTGCCCCCTCGATCGCGGCTGAAACCTTGACCAAAATTCGGTTGGAGTGTCGAGCACATGGGGGGTTTCTCACAGTATTTAATGCCCCGATCGCCTTGAAGCAACAACTAGAGGTTTGGGGCTACACCGGGGAAGCCCTGCCTGTGATGCAACGTCTTAAGGCACAGTTTGATCCGGCGAATCTACTCAATCCCAATCGTTTTGTTGGTGGCATCTAGATCATGACTTCTTTGAATGTAAATCCTCTGGCGAGTTCGACAAATCCATCCACTCTACGGGGGGAGGGATTTGGGTTCGATCGCCAGCATCCACCTGACCCTAAACTGATTGATGCCTGTGTCCACTGTGGTTTTTGCTATCCACCTGTCCCAGTTACCGGGTGATTGGCAAAGAAACCGATTCGCCACGGGGACGGATCTATTTGATGGACGCGGTCAATACCCATGAAGCGCCCCTCTCATCCGCTACCGTGCAGCACTTTGATACTTGCTTGGGCTGCCTTGCCTGTGTCACCACCTGTCCATCGGGGGTGCAGTATGACCAACTGATCGCCGCTACTCGCCCGCAGATTGAACGCAATTACCAGCGATCGCTCCCTCAGCGGTTGTTACGCCAACTGATTTTTTCAACATTTCCCTACCCCGATCGCATGCGGCAGTTGCTCCGTCCATTGGCGTTGTATCAAAAAACAGGACTGCAACGATTGATTCGTTCCCTAAAAATCCTGCCACAAATCGCTCCATCCCTTGCCGCGATGGAGTCCATGTTGCCTGAAATTTCCCCTAAAGCGTTTCAAGATCCCTTCCCCGCTGTTGTGCCAGCCAAGGGAGAAAAACGCTATCGCGTCGGATTGATTGTGGGATGCGTCCAGCGGCTATTCAATCCAGAGGTGAATGAGGCAACGGTGCGAGTGCTGACTGCCAATGGCTGTGAGGTGGTAATTCCCAAGTCCCAAGGCTGTTGTGCAGCGTTGTCTCACCACCAAGGACAAGAGGAGCAGGCAAAAACGTTGGCGCGTCAGATGATCGATGCTTTTGCTGAAAGTAATGTAGATGCTTTCCTAGTCAACGCCTCTGGCTGCGGACACACGCTGAAGGAGTATGGACACATTCTTCAGCATGACCCCTTTTATGCAGACGTGGCACAAGATTTTGCTACCAAGGTCAAGGACGTGCAGGAATTCCTGGCTACGGTGGGGCTGACAACTCCCCTCTCGCCGCTGCAAAACGCCCCTTTGACCTTGGTCTACCAAGATGCCTGCCACATGCTTCATGGACAGCGGATTAGCTTGCAGCCCCGGCAGTTGCTCCGGCAAATTCCAGGGGTGCAGTTGCGGGAGCCGATCGACGCCGCCCTCTGTTGTGGTAGTGCCGGAATCTACAACATTTTGCAACCACAAGTGGCAGAGGAATTGGGGCGGCAAAAAGTAACGAATCTACTGAATACGGGAGCAGAGGCGATCGCCTCTGCCAATATTGGTTGTTTTGTCCAAATTCAAAAACACCTAGCGTTGAAAGGGGTTGAGTGTCCGGTGCTTCACCCAATGCAACTGCTAGATTACTCAATTCGAGGCATTTCCTTAAACGAGCAACCCCAGTTACAGCAGGCACCATAGTTTTTGCTCAATCTTGTACCTCCCCTTATACCTCTTAGTGGGACTGGGCTAATCGCCAACATTCCTGCGCGATCGCCCAATCCTCCTGGGTATGAATTACTAACACTCGTACGGTGGACTCCGGAGTAGCAATATCGCGATCGTCCTTCGATCGCTCAGCATTCTTCTCAGGATTAATCTCCCAACCCAAAAACTCAAACGCCTCAACCGTAGCCAATCGGGCTTCAGGAGAATTTTCGCCAATCCCCGCTGTAAAGATCAGAGCATCCAACCCACCCAAGCTCGCCAACATGGAGCCGACACAGGAGCGCAGCCGATGGAAGAAGATGTCCAACGCTAATTGGGCGCGATCGTTTCCCTGGTCGATCGCTTGCATAATCTGCCGCATATCACCGGACACCCCAGAAACGCCCTTTAGCCCAGAGGCTTTGTTCAACGCCTCATCTAGTTGGTCGGCGGTGTATCCCCCCTCGCGCAGCAGATAGAGAAGTATACCGGGATCGACAGAGCCAGAGCGAGTGCCCATCATCAAGCCTTCCAGGGGCGTAAATCCCATCGTGGTATCAACGCTATAGCCATCTCGAATCGCCGCTAAAGAACACCCATTTCCCAAATGGCAGTTGATCAACCGCAGTTGTGATAGCTCCTGATCCAATAGTTGTGCTGCCCGTTGAGCACAATATTGATGGCTGATCCCGTGAAATCCATAGCGGCGAATCCCTCGTTCAAACCATTCGTAGGGCACGGCATAGGTGGCTGCCGATCGCGGCATCTGACTATGAAACGCGGTATCGAATACTGCGACTTGAGGGACATCTGCTCCTAGTAGCTCCTCAATCACTTGAATGCCTTCCAAATTCGCCGGATTGTGGGCTGGGGCGAGGTCGATTAGATCGGCGATCGCCCCCTTCACCGCCTCCGTCACCCGCGTACTGGATTGGTACGTTTCCCCACCATGTACCACCCGATGTCCCACAATCGAGATCTGATTGGGCTGTTGAATTACTTGAGTCGCCCCACTCCACAGGGTTTTGAGCATCTGCTCGGTGACATCTCGCCGGGAATCAGAGGTAATGTCTGTTTTCACCTCCGCGCCGTGAATGGTTTTCACCTGCAACTCCGCCACCCCCTGTTGGTGGGACCAATCGGTATGCGCCTCCCATAGAGGTTGGGGTGGGCGATCGGGCAATTCCGTTAGCTCATACAAACAGCTTTTTTGGCTGCTGGAGCCAGCATTCAGCACCAAGATTTTCATTGGAGGGATGAGGTAGAGCGATCATTTAGATCATCAGTGTTTAGATCCCCGGCTTCTCGAAGAAGCCGGGGATCTAGGCACCTGTTATCTAGCTTCAGTGTAAGGATCTCATGATCAAACACAAGATCCCCACACTACAAGGGAGAAATTCTTCCTAATCCTGAGTTATCTGAGCCGCGCAGAGGGCGGCTCCAATCAGCCCTACTTTGGGGTTGAGCACCACATGCACCGGAATTTTGTAGAGCAACGGGCTGACTCGTCCCTTGGTCGCAAACGCTTTGAGAAAATTTGCCTGTTGCAGCAAGGGCAAGATTTTGGGAGCAATGCCGCCCGCAATGTAGAGTCCTCCATAGGGCAGCAACTTCAGGGCGAGGTTGCCTGCCTCGGCTCCATACGCTTCCACAAACAACCGCATTGCTTGTTGGCAGAGATAGTCATCCCCAGTGAGCGCGGCTTTAGACACTTCGGCGGAGAGATCGATCGTCTTATTTTCCTTGCCCATTTCCTGCTTCCAGATTTTGAAGCTTTCGGTCAGGGCAGGGGTTTCTACACTGGGATCGCGATCGCGCAAAAATTGATAAATCGCCGCGATCCCCATACCCGACACCACCCGCTCCGTCGAAACCCGCTCAATGTTGTAGAGTTCTCGCAGATAGGTCAGCAGATCAAATTCCAACTCCGAGCGGGGGGCAAAGTCGGCATGGGAACCTTCACTGGGAAATACCCGATAGCGTCCGGCTCCTTCAGGAATCAGGAAGCCTTCCCCCAATCCGGTTCCGGCTCCGATGATGGCGATCGGCGCGGTGAAATCCACCTGTCCCGCTTGCAAGGTGCACAGGTCAGGTTCTGAAAGTCCCAGAACGCCATAGCCAACCGCTTCAAAGTCGTTGATCAGTTCGACCTGTTCGATGTCGAGTTCCCGCTCTAGGCGATCGCCCGCCAACGACCAACTCACATTTGTCAACTCAGAGGTGTTGTCTGTTACAGGACCGGCAATCCCAAAACAGGCTTTTTGGGGATGTAGGGGGTGTCCAAGTTGCTCAACCGCCGTTGTGAGAAATCGATGGACGATCGGCGCTAGATCAGGAAAATCCTGACTGGGATAGATCTGCTCATACAGGATGGTTTGGGTGGGGAGGATCTGAGATTCGCTGCTAAACTCCGACGCCAGTAATCTCAAAATCGTTTTTGTGCCGCCAATGTCGCCTGCCAATAACGTGGTCATTGTTGGAGTCCTGGTTAGGTAATAAAAATAAACACGGTACAAATAACAGAGTGCACTCCACGGTGGGAAAGCTGGTGCAACCTGCGCCATTAGCGTTTTACCGCGTAAAACTAGCCCTCCCGGAAGGCATTTTTACCATAAGGCGATCGCCAATTAATCTTCTTAATTGACGCTAAGAATCTCTTGTAAAATGCCTTAACTCCTATTAAAACCTCACTCACCTAATTCGAGAAGCATGACTGTTGAGCAAAAAATTGACCGCATGGATTCCAAAATCGAGATGTTGATCGATCAGGTCGGTCGATTTACAGAAGGATTGACTGAACTACGATTGCTCGTCACGGCTGGGCTTTCTAATGTGGATCACAAACTCGATCGCATCATCGAGTCGTTGGAACGCCAAACCATCACGATCGAGCGAATCGAAGCCTCCGTCGAACGCCAAATGGTTGTGATGGAACGCATCGAAACCTCTCTCGATCGCCTCGAAGCCACAGTCGAACGCCAAGCCGCCACTGCTGATCGCCAAGCCATTATGGCTGATCGCCAAGCCGCCACCGCCGATCGCCTCTCCAAAATCGTCGAACAACTGTTGGGGGAAAGGATGAGGGAGGAAGGATGAAAGTAAGTCTCTATTTTCCTTCTTCCTTCTTCCTTCTTCCTT
>JAAUSV010000224.1 GCA_012032525.1 Leptolyngbyaceae cyanobacterium SL_7_1 | reverse complement strand
TTTGGGGGACTTGGAGGGCGAATATCAAATAATCTACACTTCTCAGACCTCCGCTTAGGAAGTTGCCAGCAAGCCATTTGGCATCCCGAACCTCCACCGTGTCAAATTCCCGCCTGCTCCGAGCAGCCGCAGATCTTGGTATCCAGAACTTTCCTAAAGGTCAAGTTGATTCTGGGTTGCTGCGATCGCCGCATTTTCGGAACTTGGTGTTGCCAATAGTGTTGCGTTGTTCCCTGCATCAACTGTCCAGTAAATCGAGTTGGATATGCATCCCGAAACCGCTATTCCGCTAGCTCAACGATCGCCTCTGCAAGATAGACATTAGTGTAATAAATCAGTTGTACAGTGCTTTGACCGTCTTCCATCACCTGCGTCCAGCGCTCATACAAGCTCTCCAAATCAGCCAACAACTGTTCGTAGACCAGTCCTTCCTTTTGGGTGTAGGAAGCACTCAGGGTTAGCCCAATTAATCGCTCCAAGTCAACTTGGTAGCGGTGGCTAAAGTTGTGTCGGCGGAAGTTGGTAAATCGAGGATTGTAGGCAAGCGCATCGGAGGACTTGCGATCGCTGCGATCGAAAATACTTTGATCGGAACCCGATCGCAGAATCTGAGAGTATTCACAGGTAAAGGCGTCATTCAAATCCCGATCGTTCCACATTAGGGCAATCCGTCCACCGGGTTTGAGCACACGATGAAATTCAGCAAGAGAGGCTTCGGGTCTAAACCAATGGAAGGATTGACAACAAATCAGCAGATCCACCGATCGATCGGGCAATCGGGTTTCCTCTGCCGTTGCCGCCCGAAATTCTACACGTTCGTGGGGAATCGCAGCTTCTCGCATGGCACGGTTGGGTTCTACTGCCCAGACTGTGGCTCCCCGATCGGCAAACTGACGGGCAGAGATGCCTGTACCCGCCCCAATGTCGGCGATCACGAGGGCATCGACGGGAGCTAAGCCATCTAACATTGCGTCGATCGCCTCCCCTGGATAATCAGGGCGATAGCGGGCATAGTCCGTCGCTCGATTGGTAAATCGACCGAGGGGGTTTTGGGTGTGCAACGGGGGTTGATCCAGATTGACATCATTCATACACTAATTCGATTTGCAAACGATAGAACAGTTGAGAACACAACAAAACCATGGAATCTCGATCGCCCACCCTGATGAACTATGATCAAAAAAACCCAATGTATTTCTGCTGGTCTTATCCTAATTTCCAATTTCTCAAATGACCAACCTTTTAACGACATTCATTGTGGCGTTTTGGATCGGCTTTGTGGCATTGCTTTCAGTACAAAACGCGGCTCCTGTGGCGTTGCGGTTTCTATTTCTCCAATCGGTTGAGATGCCCCTTGGCTTGGTGCTAGCGTTTTGTGTGGCGATCGGCATGATAGGCATGGCACTACTGCTCCCAGCGCTGCAAGGATCACGCAGTCGATCGAGATAGCCTTGTGTGGGGCTTTGGTATTTCATTGTTACAGCGCTACCTCGACGGGGGTATTGAGATCGATTACCTCAAATAGCTCCTGAATATGTTCTGTGTGCATGCGAATGCAGCCGTGGGAGGTGGCAGTGCCCACAGAATTGGTATCGGGAGTGCCGTGGAATCCCACCCAATCGCGCCCATCGGTCCAAAAACCAATCCAATAGCCCCCCAGCGGATTTTGGGGATCATCCGCAGCCACCCACTCATCGGTTAGAGGATTGATCCAGTTGGGATCGCGAAATTTTTGCGCCACCTGAAAGTTTCCGATTGGCGTGTCCCAGCCCAAGCGCCCGATCGCAATCGGATATTCTCTCACAGGATTTTCGCCTCGGTAGAGCGTCACCGTGCGATCGCTCAAGTCAACCTTCAGATGAAATGGGGCAGATGCCGTGGTCAGAGTTGAGCGGTCTAGCGGTGTGGAGGGGCTGAGGTCAGCGGAGCCAGTGGGGGCGATCGGAGTTGCAGGAACCTGCTGGCGAGATAGCAGCACAAAGGGTAATGCTACCCCCAAGGCACCCACCGCCGTGACCATTCCCAGTAACCCAAATTGCTTTGTCATGTCACCGTTCATTCGCTATTGAACTAGGGCGATCGAACCATACTCCTGACTAATTCGCCATCTATCGTAAGCTTGAGATGCCGACGCTGGGTCGATAAGTGTGAGACAGTAGAGGACAGGGTGCGCCCAATTCAACCCATGCCATGCTGCGATGCACGCATCTTCCCCTCCACCCCAATGAACGAGCCCAATGCAAGCCATCATCGCTGCTGCCGATCGCAATAATATCTTGCACCACTGTCGAGTCTGCCAGGCGGAATGGATTGCCTCCTTTGATCGACGGTGTCTGTGTGGGAGCGATCGGATTGAGCGGATTGCCTGCTGGCAGTTTCCGGATGATTGATGTGCTTGCCGTCTCAAAGCAAGGAGCCGCCCTGTGACGCTGCTGCGATCTTTTTTAGAAGTGCGCGATCGGGCTAAAGTGCCTGAAACTAAAGCATACACCCTCTGGCGACGCAAGTTTCTGTTTAGGCGGTTGCGCTTTAGCATTTACATTGCGCTGATTGCCTATCTCACCTTCATTACCCTGCGGGTGGGGTTGGCGTTTGTCGGCGTGGAAGCCTGGGATGTATCCTGGCTCACCATGGCGCTCACAATTCAACTGGGGTTGTGGCTGTGTTTGGGGTTGACACGAACGGCGATCGGACATCGCTATCCCCAGTTGATTTTCCTGGGCTGTTCCTGGTCGATCACACTGATTGAGCAGGTCTGGGCGACCTATCGGGGGGAGGCATTTCCGGGAGTCTATGCCTGGACATTGGTGTTTTTGGCGCAGGCAACCCTGATGCCTGTGCTATGGCAGTGGCACCTCGTGGCGCAGGTGGGGGTGTTGCTCTACTACTTTGGAGTCAACAGTTTCCTGGGATTACAGCAAAACCAACAAAGCGTCTGGGACGTTTCCCTGTGGCTCTACATTTTTTGGTTTTGTTGTATTTGCAACCTCTCGGTGTTTCTCTATGAACGCTTGCAACAGGCAGAGTTTCACGCCCGCTTGGCACTAGAAAGTGAACAGCGCAAATCAGAACGGTTGCTGCTAAATATCCTGCCGGAGGCAGTAGCCCAGCAGCTAAAGCAGGAGCAGCGGACGATCGCCGAACATTTCCCAGAGGTGACGGTGCTGTTTGCGGATATTGTTGGCTTTACCCAACTCTCTACAGGTGTCCCACCAGAGGAAATGGTGCAGTTGTTGAACCACATCTTTTCCACCTTTGACCACTTGGCGGAACGCCACCAACTGGAAAAAATCAAAACCATTGGAGACGCCTACATGGTGGTAGGGGGCTTGCCGATCGAGCGCCATGACCACGTAGAAGCGATCGCCGATATGGCATTGGATATGCAACAGGCGATCGCCCAGTTTAACCGCCAATCTCACCAGTCTTTTAGCATGCGCATGGGCATTCACACCGGACCCGTTGTGGCGGGGGTGATTGGGGTGAAAAAGTTTATCTACGACCTCTGGGGCGACACGGTGAATGTGGCTAGCCGCATGGAATCCCACGGCATTGCCGGAGAAATCCAAGTCACCACCGAGGTGTTTAATCGGCTCAATCCCCACTATGAGTTTGAGGAACGGGGGGCGATCGCCGTCAAAGGTAAGGGCGACATGACAACCTACCTACTGCGCGGCAGACGGAACCAGCCCACAACATAGCCCACGAACGACGTAATCCTGAGATAATACAAGCAAGACCCGTGATTCAATAACATCTCCATGGACATTACAGAATTTTTTCAACAAAGCTCCGGTAAATGGTTCTCCCAACGCACCAGCCACCATCTCGCCTTTAAACAATCGGAAAGCGGTAAGTCTAATCTGCAAATCGACATGATAGTGGCAACGGCTCCCGAAGTGCAGCAGCTCTGTGAGCAATACGCCATTGATCCCGCCCTAGCCCTCTGTGGAGCGCGGGTCACATGGGATGGCACGATGGAGTGGGATGAGGAAAAACACGCAGGGTCTACCATCCTCGTGCCGATCGCCGACCCCGACCAACCCAATCAGGGCAAGCTTTTGCGCGAGATGGGCTACGCCGAGAAAGCTCCCGTGGCAGGGCGCTACAGCATGGGCAGCGACAACGCCCTCACCCTGATCACCGAGTATGAAACCATGTATTCCGAAGAAAGATTGTGGTTTGCCAGTCCCAACCTGCGCTTGCGCACCAGCATCTTAAAGCGGTTTGGCGGATTTAGCATGGCGTCGTTTTGCTCCGAGATTCGCATGGGCGTTACCCAAGCGTCTCCCTCCCCGGCAGAGGCGGCTGCCCAATCTCAGTAGTAACTTGGGGCACTTCCTAGTCTGACCCATGATCTGTCGCAGACGAGGTTGAATGGGATGGGGAATCGTCTGGAGAGGGCGAGTCTGGAGGGAGCGACCTGTCGGCGGGCAAGGCGGCTAGCTCAGGTTGCTCCTCTGCAATCACGATCGGGTGATCCACTACTGCCATTGATTTGCGCTTCCAAGGATTGAGAATATCCTTGATCAGAGCTTCCTCGATCCAGGTCTTGGCTACCACCGCCAAGGGCAACGCTAGCAGCAACCCCAATAAACCAAATAGGTTTGCAAAGAAAATCTGGGCAATCAAGGTGATGGCAGGCAGCAGCGAAACCTGTTGCTGCATCACAGTGGGCGTTACCAAGTAGCTCTCGGCTTGTTGGATTACAAAGTAGAGAATCAACACCCCGATCGCCTTCCACGGGGCATCTTGCAACGCCACGATTAAGGGAAACACCAAACTCAATGTGGGACCAATATTGGGGATGAAGTTGAGCAATCCTGCCAGCAGCGCGTGGGCGAGGACAAAATTAACCCGCAGGATTGACAATCCGGTCGCACTCAGCGCCGCCACCACCGAGGAACTGACCAACAAACCCGCCATCCAATTCCCCAACGCAATCTCACACTTGGTCAAAATGTGATCTGCCCGTCGCCGATAAAACGAGGGAAACAACTGCACAAAGGTGTTGCGATAAGCACTGGGGTTGACCAACATCATCACCGTCAGGATCGCCACCAACAACACCTTTAGCAGAGCATTGAGTGAGGTTGAGAAGAAAGTAAATAATTCCTGCAAAGCATTTTGAGCTAGCGGTCGGAGTTGACCCGCAATATCAGTGGTATCTGGCAGTTCAATGTCTAACGGCAACCAGGAAAGGCGCTGCTCAATCAGGGCATCAAGGCGATCTACAATCTGCGTCACTGCCGTTGGTAAAGCTCTCACCAGTTGTACAAACTGGTCGATAAAAGGAGGAAAGATCAGCCAACCAAACAACAACCCAATTAATACCGTGGCACCCAATGTCACCGCGATCGCCAGATTTCGCTTTACCCCAGACGCTTGAAATCGCCGCACCAAGCTATTAAATGCGGTAGCTAACACCACAGCCGCAAAAATCAGCAACAACAGTTCGCGAATTTCCCAAACAACGATAGACGCCGCGATCAGACAAATAATGCCAATCCACTGACCAAAATTCACAGTATTGGGTCTCCTTGGTTCGCGAACGAATGGGAATGGTTAGAGTCCAGAGTATCAGAGAAGGGACTAGCAAATAGCGCCTCTTCCCCCTTCTCTCTTCCCTCTTCCCCCTTCCCTCTTCTCTCTTCCCCCTCACCCCCCTCCCTCCTGCTGATACGCCAAATAAACTGCTTCTAGAAACAGATCGGGCGACAGATCATGGGGAAGCTCTGCTAATGCGATCGCCTGTTTTGCTTGCCGAGCCAATTGCAGACTGAGCTGCGATCGCGCCTTGGTTTCCAACAGCGATCGCCGTTGTAGGTATACTCGAATCACGGCAAAGTCATCGGGGAGCAGGCGGGAGACATCGGCTAACTCCCTCAGTTGATTTGCCACAGTTTGGGCTTGCTCAGACGGGACAAAGGGCACGTTGACCGTAGGGGCAATGTCTTGCACCACCAGCGTGCCTGCCACCCAATCTCCCAAACGTTTCTCCCGTTTTCCCAGGATGATCAAAATCACTCCCAACGAAAATAGATCATCAATCGGGCGCAACAACGCTCTCAGGGTGGCTTGCCCAGCCTGACGGGGCGTCCGTCATCGCGAATCACCCGAATCTTGGCAATGCGTTTGCCCGGTGTTTGCCCTTGCCACAGGGTTTCAAAAAAGACAAAGTAGCCGACAAACACCGCAAACAGGCTCAGGAGGGCGATCGCCACAAACCAGTTGGCAATCGCACTGTAGTTCACCTCCAGTTGATCCAGCCAGCGGGTGAGTTCCTGCACCACCGCCAGCCAGAGGATAACCAATCCGATCAGCAACCCCGCCAGAATGTTGTAGTCAATCAATAACCCCAGTGCCCGGTTGCCAATACCCGCCAATCGGAATTCTAGTTCAACACTTTCGGGCGTTTGCAGCGTAACCCGGTTAAAAATCTGCATCGATCGTTAGTAGTCCCCCTGAGTGCGATCGCGCAACGCCAACCCCAATCCCTCTCGACGGCTGCGCAGATCGTAGTAAATCACGGCTTTGATCGCTTGCCAAAACGGAATAATCACAATGCTGACGGCAAAGCTCAAGATGTAGCCCAATAGAACCGATAGCGATGTATAGAGGGGAGAGGTTTGCTCTAACTGCGCACCCAGTACCGTTTGGATAGCAAGCACTCCTATCTGTACGATCGCCTGTAGGGGCAGGGTGATTAGAAACGCCACTAAGAGAACCAGGAGAATCCGCAGGGCATTTTTTTGGCTTAACTTCCAACTACGCCGGATCGATGCCGCTGCCCGTACTCCATCCTCGACCGCTAGTGGCACTTCGCTCACTGCCAATCGAGCGCTAATCCAACACAGCACCCCAACCATGACAAAGAATAGGACAACCGCTAATAATCCCAGTAACGCAAACAGGATTGGGTTATTGATCCCAGCCGTAGGCACCCCAAACGCTGCCCCACCGCCAATCACGATCGCCGACAACAGAAATAGCAGAATGATCAATAGATAAAATCCTAGAAAAACCGCTGTCAGCAAAAAACCCAACAACACCGAGAGCCAAAGGAAATTCCAGCGGCGAGTCTGGGTGTAGCGGCGTGCCGTGGCGACGGATTCGGGCTGTTCGGCGAGTTCTCCAAATACCAAACGGGAAATCAGGGCTGAGTTGGCGAGGTATTGAGCCAGCCCATAGAGAAGAAACACCAACCAAGCCGCCAGCAGCAAGGGAATCAATGGGTTGAAGGACTGTTCCCCGTCAATTGCCCCCACCATAAGAAACACAATCGGAATTAGGGTGACTAGGGGAATGAGTACCCACAGGACTGCCATCGCCGCAATCCCCAGATAGGACTTGAAGTGCGATCGATATAGCCTAATACTGGCGCTCACCACATCCCCAACACTCAGGGGCTGAGCTGGACTGGAAGAACCGAGTTGAGCCACGGGACAAACTCCTATGAGATGAAGGGCATGAGTCCTGAGATATGAGTGATCTTAAGTTAGGCTAAAGAGATTGCTGATAAAAGTTCACAGAACGATGAACATTCAACGCTGGATTGCGCGACGCGAACCTGATTGGAGACGGTTGAATACCCTACTCGATCAGGTAGATAAAAAAGGATTGAAGTCTCTCAATGCCCAGCAAATTAAAGAATTGGCAAGTTTATATCGATCGGTCTCTGCCGATCTCGCTCGGATCAAAACCCACCCCGCCAGCCAAACCCTGACCCACGATCTGCAAATCCTCACCACCCGCAGCTACAACCAGATTTACCAAGGGTCGCGCCATCAGGAGTGGCGATCGATCGTCACCTTCTACCAATCGGGCTTACCCAGGGGTGATTCAGCAGACGATGGGCTACACGGCGCTAGCAACGGCAATTTTCCTGGTCAGCGGATTGGTTGGCTGGTGGTTTGCCTGGCGCGATCCCAGCTTTATGGCGCTGTTGGTTCCAGAGGAGTTGATTGCTCTGGTGCGCGATCGCGGAGAGCTGTGGATGGGACGGATTTTGGGCAATCAACCGATCGCCTCCAGCAGCATTATGGTGAATAATTTAGCGGTTTGTTTTCGAGCGGTTGCTGGGGGAATTACGGCGGGTGGGTTTACGGTGTATGTGTTGGCATTAAACGGCTTGTTGATTGGGGCGATCGCCGCTCTGGTGGGGCAAAACAATCTTGCTATGCCATTTTGGGCGTTTGTCTTTCCCCACGGTTCCTTGGAGTTGCCCGCGATCTTTTTGTCGGGGGGAGCGGGGTTGTTGTTGGGTAGAGCGCTGTTGTTTCCCGGTTGCTATCGTCGTTCGGAGGCGTTGCGCTATTACGGCGGGCAAGCGGTGCAGTTGGTGTATGGGGTGATTCCGTTGTTGGTG
>JAAUSV010000223.1 GCA_012032525.1 Leptolyngbyaceae cyanobacterium SL_7_1 | reverse complement strand
TCGCCAGAGCCGCCCAATTTACCCCTGCTGCCACCCCAACGCCCACGCCCCTCCCCACCGCCGCCCAACCCCAACCCAACCTCACCGCTGAGGAGGAAGCCCTGAATCGCCAAGCGATCGAAAACTTCCAGAGTTCAATGGCGTCGGTCGATTCCTACATTGAAATGCAAGTGGCGATCGCGGAGGGCGTTCCAGAAACAACCCTGAGTTTTTCGAGCACAGTGACGTTGAAGGATCAAGACGGCAATCCGTTGCACACCGTTAGCCCTGAGCAATCCTATTCAGTCCGTCCGCAAGCCAACGGTATTGCCTTTGGATCATTGCAGTTGCCTGCGGCGGTGGTGGTTGAGATCCCGCTCGATCAGGTGTTTCGATTGGGCGATCGCACCTATCGGGGGCAATTGGTGTTGGTGACGGAGCGGGGCTATCTCTGGGCAGTCAATTCCGTTAGTATGCGCCAATACCTCTATAGCGTGGTCGCCAGCGAGGTTTCCCCCAGTTGGAACGTCGAGGCACTCAAAGCCCAAGCAGTGGCAGCCCGTTCCTATGCCCTGACTTTTTATTTCAATCCGGTGAATTCGCTTTACCACATCGGCGCGACCCAGCGGCATCAGGTGTATAGCGGTATTGGACGGGAGGACGATCGCACCAGTCAGGCGGTCGATCTGACGGCTGGCGAATTTGTCAGCCACGAAGGCGGCATTGTCCAATCCCTCTATGCCGCTTCTGACAAGATTGTGGCAGAGGTGTTTCGGGGGCAAGGGATGAGCCAGTTGGGGGCGCTAAACTTGGCAGAACAGGGCTACAGCTACGAACAGATCTTAAGCAACTACTATCCGGGAACCGCCCTTGCCCGCATCGAAGAGAGCTACTAGCGGAACATGCTGCTGACGGAGCTGTCTTCGTGGATGCGCCAGATCGCTTCCCCTAGCAAATTTGCAACCGACAAAATTGTCAATTGCTCAAAGTGGTTATCCTGCGCAACCGGAATGGTATTGGTCACAATCACTTCTTCAAAAATCCCGGTCGAGAGCCGCTCCACGGCGGGTGGAGAGAATACGGCGTGGGTAGCACAGGCGTAGACCTGCCGCGCTCCTTCTTGACGCAACAACTGAGCACCCTGGCTGATCGTACCGCCCGTGTCGATCATGTCATCGACTAACACAGCCGTCTTGCCTGCCACATCCCCAATCACGTTCATCACTTCAGCCACGTTGTGTGCCTGACGCCGTTTATCGATGATGGCGAGCGGCGCATCATTTAGCTTCTTGGCAAAGGCTCTGGCACGGGCAACCCCACCCACGTCAGGGGAGACTACAACGATGTCAGACAGTTGCTTGTTGCTGAGGTAATCGAGCAGCACCGGGGAGCCATACACATGATCAAAGGGAATATCGAAATAGCCTTGAATCTGGGCAGAGTGCAAATCCATTGCCAACACCCGATTGGCTCCCGCCTGTGTGATCAAATTTGCCACCAGTTTCGCGGTGATCGATTCTCGTCCGGCAGTTTTGCGATCGGCACGGGCATACCCATAGTAGGGAATCACGGCGGTAATCTGGCGGGCAGAAGCTCGGCGGCAGGCATCGATCATAATCAACAGCTCCATCAGGTGGTCATTCACCGGATGGCAGGTGGGTTGCATCAGATAAACGTCGCATCCCCGAATCGATTCTTGAATTTGAATGTAGACCTCGCCATCCGCAAATCGCTTGCGCACCATCGGACCCAAATCCACCCCCAGATAGCGAGCCACTTCCTCTGATAGAGGAATATTGGCAGAACCCGAAAACAGCCGCAGACGGCTGTTATCAGGAATGGGAACAAACTGAGGGGTGGTAGTTAAAGTTGCAGAACGAATCACGACAATGCCTCGCAGCCAAAAATCACCGCAATATTACCATTCCAACAAAAACCTACGTCAGAATCCTTGAGAATTCTGGAAAATTGTCAACTATCAACGGCTGTAGGTCACGCTTGTTCAGTCGTGTTTGTCAACACACTCAGCCATAGGGAGGCAATCCGACAAATCATTTGACAAACTACACGCCCTATAATAGCAACAACGTTTGGCTAGGCGAGGTTGCCTAGCCAACATGACCACGGCTTGAATTCAAAATACCCTACAACAACAAAAGCAGCGATTCAAACGCTGCTTTGCTGATGCCTTAATCAACTCTCCAACGATTTAGAACCCGTTGTAGAGTCAGGCTTAGAGATCGCCGCCTCGAAATGCCAACACAAAAATCACGGCTGGACCTGCGACCATGATCGCACCGATCAGGCTGAGCTGTGCGATCGCTTCCCAATTAATCCCACCAAAAACGCTAGTCAACGCCTCCATATCTTCTCCCAATCACCCAATTAAGAATAATTACCAATCTGAGACTAATGGATTGTATTTTACCTGTGAAATGGGTCGATTTCTCAGAATGTTGAAAAAGTTATAGCAAGTCCATCTCAACCCGTCCACAGAGGCTTTTGGAGAGGCTTTTAGGAATAAACCACTTTGCGAGGCAGTTGTTTCGCCTGCTCGACCCAATTGGCAACCAGGGAGGGAGTTGGCATTAGTCGAACTAATTGTTTCTCCTCATTAATTGCGGCTAGTCGTTGATATAGATTTTCAGGTTTACGCTGCGCCAGTTCAGGGATCGTATCAACGCCTGCCGCTTCCAGTAAATCGGCATATTCCCCGGCAACGCCTTTGATGCGAAACAAATCCACATGGTTGACCCACCGCAAAATCTGGTTGCTGTCAATTCCTGTGGTTTGGGCGATCGCCTTGCGTCCCTGCGGAGAAGACCCTTCGTCTAACAGTGCCTCTGGGGTGGTAATGCCGATCGCCTCTAACTTTTGCAGGTCGATCGAGTTCATACTATCCAGTGTGGTCAGAGATTTCATGGATGCCTTCCTGCTAAATTCGTTAAAGTGAGTGATGACGTTGAACAGAGAGGATTTGGAAAACAGGTTATCGACGGGTTGCCCGTCAAACCTTGTCCCTCTAGGGAACACCGATCAACGCCATTGTCTTGGAAGGACATTCAATTTCCGTGTTCGCTATTTTACATTCAGCAAGAAATAGGGTCAGGAAATCATGGCAGACGCATTGCAAAGTGGATGGATAGAAACCATCATCGCTGTTCTTTTCGTTGTCATATGTGTGGTAACGCAGCGCCTTTTGAAACGCTGGTCAAATCCCGATCGCGCTATCGATTTGACACTCGATCGCCTGACCCAACCCACCCTGACAAAACCGCCCAAACTATGCTACCGGGGAGCACACTACCCACTCCCCACGTCCACGCCTGAGGAGCAAGCCACTTGGGATACCGTTCCACCCACCCCACCCATTCCAGATGGGGTCGTGCGGCTGAGCTATCGAGGGGTTCCCTACATCCAATTGCGTTGAAGGAAGACGAAGTGCCGTGCGTAACTTTTTCCAGCTCTAACTTACGGTTATTTCAGAAAACTTTCCAAGGCTGATTTTACTTGGGGGTATTGGTAGTCAAAGTCCGCCTCCAGGGTACGTTTTGGGAAAACCCGCTGTCCCTCCAACACCACCTGAGCGGCACTGCCCAGCAATGCCTCTAGAGCAAACTCTGGAACGGGAAGCCACGAAGGGCGGTGCAGCACTTCGCCCAACACGCGACAAAACTCCGCCATTCGCACCGGATTGGGAGCCGTGGCATTGTAAACCCCTTCCATTGATGGGGTTGTCAGCGATCGCACGATCAAATTCACCACGTCTTCCCGATGCACCCAGGAAAACCACTGACGACCGCTCCCCAAGGGTCCACCCGCAAATAATTTGAAGGGCAACAACATTTTTTCCACCGCACCGCCCATCTCCAAGACAATTCCAGTCCGCAAAATCACCAAGCGCGTCCCGGTCTGTTTCACCGTCTGCGCTGCCGCCTCCCACGCCTGACAGACGCTAGCAAGGAAATCATCCCCCGCTGAGCTGCCCTCATCAAACATCGCCGTCTCACTGGTGCCGTAGTAGCCGATCGCTGATGAATTTACTAGCACCGATGGCTTAGCGGTGGCTTGGGCGATCGCCTCAACAATTTTTTCCGTCCCCACCTTGCGGCTATCGAGAATGATTTTCTGACGCTCTGGCGTCCACCGTCCCTCGGCGATCGGCGCACCCGCCAAATTCACCACACCATCACAACCATCGATCGATCGTTGCCACTCCCCCGATTCCAGTGGAGTGTAAGGCGCGATTGTCACCTTGGGAAACGCTTCGATCGGAAAACACCGCCGTCCCCGATCCGCATCTCGCGTTAGCACCAACACCTCATGTCCCTCAGCCTGCAACCGTTCCACAAGCCGCGTCCCCACAAACCCCGTTGCCCCTGTAATTGCTACTTTCATAATTCCTTCAATTAGTGATTACCATACTCACCCTTCATCCTTTCGCCCTCACCCTTGCGCCCTTATTTCTTACCCTTCATCTTTTCGCCCAAATTCCATGTCATTTGCCTCTGCATAGCGATGCATAAAGCGCATAAACCGCTCCCAGTGGTCATCTCGATCGATTTCAAATTTGCACTCTACCCGTTGCAAATCATCACCCTCAGGACCGCCAAAAATAAACTGCACAGAGGAGGGTTCAACCCTGATCTCACCTTCGCAATCTATCAGGCTAATCGCACGATTGAATCGTTTGGTGTAGCTATTGAAACGCTCGATCGCACTTAGGTGTTCAAACATCATCACCACGATGCGATCGCCGCTACGGTTACGCCGCAGGCTAACGTTGCTCAGGGTTTCGGGAATACCCTGAAAAATTGAATAGAAGGAATGGCAGACGTCATGGAACTTTAACAAAGCTTAATCTTAGTATAGGGCGATGGCAGAGGGATTCTCCCTCAAGACTCAGCTTTTATAGCGGGGGAGAAAGAAACGACCAGAACCACCGGATCCCAAGCGTTGACTTTCCGGGCGAGCGATCGATTAAAGTGGAAAAAGTTTCGTTTTACCCGTTTCGTATTGTGAATTTGTCTCTGCCGATCGATCCTGCTCCAGCGGTGTGGCTACAAATCACCGTGGTTGTGCTTTGGCTAGGGTTCGTAGCCCTGGTTGCCGAAGTGCTCGATCGAATCTCTGGCAATCCAGAAGTGGTGCGCAAGGCGGTTCACATCGGCACGGGAAATGTGATTTTGCTGGCGTGGTGGTTGCAAATCCCGGCATGGGTGGGGATCGGGGCATCGATTGGGTTTAGCATCGTGGCATTGATTTCCTATCGGTTTCCCGTATTACCACGGCTTGATAGTGTGGGACGCAAAAGTCTGGGGACTTTTTTCTACGCCGTCAGTATTGGGGTGTTAATCGCTTGGTTTTGGGCAGCCCACCCCGAATATGCGGTTTTAGGCGTGCTGATCATGACATGGGGAGATGGCTTAGCCGCGTTGCTTGGACAGCGCTGGGGACGGCATCTCTACAAAGTTTGGGGAATTCAGAAAAGCTGGGAAGGGTCGGCGGTGATGGCATTGGTCAGCTTTGTAGTCACCAGCGCGGTGCTCGTCGCCGTGCAAGGCAATAGTGGAGCGCTGTGGCTAGGGTCGGTGGCAGTTGCACTGGTGGCGACAGGGCTTGAAGCGGTTTCAACCCTGGGCATCGATAACTTGACCGTGCCGATCGGCAGTGCAGCGATCGCCTTTTGGCTAACTCTATGGCTAGATGGGGTTGGTTAGCAATCTTCAAACACTACATTTAGATAAAACTTCAGGTTTAGACCTGTTCTAATTCCATATCTAGTGTCATTATGGGTAGGAGCCACACTTACGGTGTTCGCCACGCACCTCCCCCTATGACTTATACCCTCTCCGCCGCTAAGTTGCAAACTTACTACCGCTGTCCCTTGTCGTTCTACTTTCGGTATGAACGCAAAGTGCCAGGGGCAGTATTTTTTGGGTCTGCTGTATTGGGAACGTCGCTCCATCAAGCGTTGGCACAGATTTATCAAGATTGGCACTACCAAGACCCGATTCCTAACCTGGAGTGGATTGACCACTGCTGGAGTCAACAAACCCGCGATCTGAGTCCAAATCAAATTTCAGAAGGGCGATCGATCCTCAGACGCTACTACGACAGTTTCATCGTCACCCAAAGCGCCCTGCGCAAACCCGTTGCGGTGGAAGGCAGAATTCAGGGAGCCTTCCAAGCAGAGAACATGGAATTTACCCTATCAGGACGATACGATCGCCTCGACTACCTGGATGACGGCTTGGAATTAATTGACTACAAATCCGCCAAAGAAGTCGATCTTCCCGAATCCGATGAAATGGATTTGCAAATTGGGCTGTATTATCTGGCGTTAGAACAACGCTACCAACGCAGCCTTAAACGCCTGAGTTTGCTGTATTTGCGCACTGGGGAAAAAATCAGCTTTGATGCCACTCCCACCCATCGTCACCGGGTTGAGTCGATGATTGGCGATCTCGCTGTACAACTGCGCCGCGACCAACGCTGGCTCCCCTTTCCGGGCGAACAATGCGATCGCTGTGCCTACGCCCGCTATTGCCCCGCCGCCCGCTCCGAACCCGAACCCCTCCCCGAAACCGCTCAACCCACTGGAGGATTGCAGCTAGTTCTGAGTCTGTAAGAATGAAGGCTCAACTCATTGCTAATCGCTATCTCCCCATGTGTGGACGTTTTACTCTCACCCAACCCGCTGACGCGATCGCCCAACATTTCAACCTCGGACAGGTGCCGCTGTTTGAGCCACGTTACAATGTTGCACCCACTCAAGCGGTGGCAGTGGTGCGGGCAGACTTGCAGCAGGAGCGGCAGTTGCACTGGCTCCAGTGGGGATTGGTGCCATCCTGGTCAAAAGACCCCAAAATGGGGGCGCGGATGATCAATGCGCGGGCAGAGACGTTGGCGGAGAAACCGTCCTTTCGGCAGGCGTTTCGGCGCAGACGCTGTCTGATCCCCGCTGATGGGTTCTACGAATGGCATCGATCGGGCAAGGCAAAGCAACCCTACTATTTCTTCCTAGATGCCCCTGCTGAAACACCCACACTCTTTGCCTTTGCTGGGTTGTGGGAGCACTGGGAGAACGGCAATGGCGATGTAATCGAGTCCTGCACGATCATCACCACAGAGCCAAACGAAACCTTGCAAGCGTTTCACGATCGAATGCCAGTCATCCTCCCGCCTTCAACCTACGATCGCTGGCTTGATCCAACAGAGCAAACGGAACACCTACAATCCCTGCTCCAACCCTATGCCGCCTCCACAATGGGGTATTATCCAGTCAGCACAACGGTAAATAATCCGCGCCAAGCCGATCGCTCGTGCATTCAACCGTTAGAGCGATCGCCCCTAACGCCTTGATTCAATCCCAACAAAACGTGTGAAGCAATGGTTGCAACAGGTCGATCGATGGCGTCAGGCACTCGCTCTCACGTTCCTGGCTGAGCAGCAATGGGACGATCGCACGCTCAACTCACACATTCAAACGATCGTCTTGCAGGAAATTGCCAACCAACTATGCCAGCAGCATAGGCTTCCTTTAGCTAACTTTCTTTCTGTCCAAGCGATTGATGCAACGGCTCCCTGCTTCGATCAGGCTCCGATCGAATTCCTGGGGCAAAGTTATGAGCGGTTATTGAAGACCCCAATCCGACTCTGCCAAAAGCGTGGAGCGTTAACGGCTACGATCGGCAAAATCAAAGCTCAGCAAGGCGTTCACTACACTCCTACCGCGATCGTCCAGCGGATGTTGCAAAACACACTGGGGAAAGTGCTCCATGAACATGCAACAGAATTTCTGCCATCCCTGCGCCTGCTTGACCCCGCCTGTGGTGGAGGAATTTTCTAACCAGTGCCTATCGGTATCTATTGAACTGGTATTTGAATCACTGATCCAGGCTCAACACCAAGGTAGGTCCATGGTAGGTTGGCTATCCCCTACCCCTTTGGGGCAATGGTGCTTAACAACGTCCGCCCGCAGTCAAATCCTGCTCAACCACATTTTTGGCGTTGATCTTGACCCACAGGCGATCGCCATTACTCGGCTCTCTCTACTGCTAATCTGGGCAGAAGGGCTAGACCAACCTGCTACTTCACCCCCCGACTTAACGGCAAATCTTTGGTGTGGTAACGCTCTGATGGAATCCGACCCAATTCAACTCAGGTCGTCCCGTGAAACCATCGCCTTTCCGCACATTCCCGAAGGATTTGATCTAGTCATTGGCAACCCGCCCTACATTGACGCGGAGCAGATGACCACCACAATGCCTGAGTGGCGCAGCTATTGCCAGCAGCGCTATCAAACTGCCTCTGGTAATTGGGATCTATTTTGTGTGTTCATTGAAAAAGCATTGCAGTGGTGCAAGCCGGGAGGCTTGACAAGTCTGATCGTGCCCAACAAACTAGCGTCTGCTCCCTATGCAACGGCAGCCCGATCGCTGCTAACTCAGACAAACCA
>JAAUSV010000222.1 GCA_012032525.1 Leptolyngbyaceae cyanobacterium SL_7_1 | reverse complement strand
CGTTGATTGCCCTCCAGGAGTTTTTGCAGGGCAGCATCGGGGCTGAGGGGGGCAGCGATCGCCGCTTCAGCCTGTTCGATTTGCCAGAGCCAACGAGTGGCGATCGTGGTTAAACCCAAAGCCCCGATCGCTCCAAGTTTTAACAGGTCTCGACGACCCAGACGATTTGCTTGGTTCATAGGGATGCCACACACTTAACGGAACGAATCTCCATGACATCGGAGACGTAACAGGTGCCCCCAAACTTGTTGAGCAACGGGCGGACGTTTTCCACCACCGTCTTGATCTGCTCAGGCAAACAAAAGGCAATGATATAAACGTTGTCGAGCATGGTCATGTCCAAATCCTCAGCCCCCCCTTGCAAGCCTTTGCCGCTGACATTGCGAATCACCGCATGACCCTGAACCCCAGATTTATCCAAACTTTCCAAAATTTTGCCAAGCTCAAATGAGTTAGCAATGATCTCTATTTTTTTAACCAGATGCATATGCTTATCTCCACAACAGATTAATTCCGTATAAATAAAGGGGGATTCCCACAATGATGTTGAAGGGGAAGGTGACCGCCAGCGCGGTCGAAATGTAGAGACTGGGATTGGCTTCCGGGACAGTCAACCGCATGGCGGCTGGCACAGCAATGTAGGAGGCACTGGCACACAACACAGCAAATAACAAGGCATTTCCTTGGGGCATGTCGATCAAGCGGGCGATCAACAACCCAATAGCAGCATTGACTATGGGAATCAGTATGGCAAACGTGATCAGAAAAAACCCAGTTTTTTGTAAGTCTTTAATTCTTCTAGCTGCCACCAACCCCATATCCAGCAAAAAGAAGGTGAGAACGCCATAAAACATCCCCTGCGTGAAGGGTTCTAGAACCTGCCAGCCATGCTCTCCCGTCAATACACCAATCAACAGACTGCCAACCAGGAGAAACACTGAACTGTTGAGGAACGCTTCCCGCAACACTTCAGACCAGGCAAATTCCCGCTTTTCACTTTCTGTAAACAGATTGACCAGCAGCAACCCCACAATGATGGCGGGCGACTCCATCAGCGCCAGTGCTGCTACCATGTAGCCATCAAAATCAATCCCCAGCTCAGTCAAAAATGCACTGGCTGTGATGAAGGTGACCGCGCTGATGGAGCCATAGGTGGCGGCGATCGCCGCTGCATCGTAGGTATCGAGCCTTATTCTCAGAATAAAAAAGGTGTATAACGGCACGACACACGCCATCACCATCGCTGCCAACAGGGTGAGCACGACTTCCTGAGTGACGCCGCTTTTGATCAGCTCTACTCCGCCTTTAAACCCGATCGCCAGTAACAAATAGAGGGAGAAGAGTTTGGGTACAGGCGCAGGAATCTCTAAATCGGATTTGACCAGAACGGCGAGTATTCCCAAAAAGAAAAACAAAATGGGTGGATTGAGAATGTTGGACACGATCAAGTTGGCATCCATGCCCATTCCTCCTGAGATTGGTAAACCCCAAATCTTATCAAACGTTGCATATAAAACCGCAGATACAGTTGAATCATGATGTATCGCGTCCCGCCTATCCTGTCAATCAAATCACCAGGTTTGCCGGAATTGACGATTCAACTGTTACATCTGTGTAACACGATTACTTGGTTTGCGGCACTAATTCGGTGTTGATCTCATTGATCGGGCGGCGTTTTAGCTCCTCGGACTGCGATCGCGGCAACAGATCAAACAACTCCCGCAAAATATCGTCCATTTTTTCGTAGGGAACCGCTCCACGCTCGTTCAACACCACGTTGCTCGATTGATCAAACAGAACCACTTGGGGTACATAGCCGCTGAGATAATAGCCCGCTTCGGTAGGCTCATAGCTCGCTTTGACCGGAATGGTATCAACATTTAGGGCAATAATGTCGATCGCCCGTCCGTAGAACGCATCTACCCGTGACATCACCGTAGAGTATTGCTTGCAATCTTGGCTGTCATCGACATAGAAGAACAGCATCGTAGGATTGGGACGTGCCAATGCTTGGGCGAGGGTAATTCTGGGAGGGACAATGGAACCATTCCCCGCATACAAGGCAAACATGTTGCCGTCGTAGTGATCGTCGGTCAGCCCCGCATGGGCGATCGGCACTCCAGCCCACCCCACCAGCAGCCCCACTAGCACCAACCCCAGGGTGAGTTGGTAGAACCGGCGGACGGAAGATGGCAAGATTGCCAGAGGGTTTAAGGCAGACAAACGATTCACAACACTTATACAATCAAACATGCAATCAAAAAATGACGGTTAGAATACCCACTTTAAGTTGATTGTAAACGGTCATGCTCCCAACCGTTGGCAACCGTGGGGTAATTCCATGCGTCCTGCCTCATGAGCCACGCTCAGTAGTGGTGCTTTGCCGCTCTCGAAAACTACCAATAATGCGCTGAAGTTCGGCTTGATTGGGTGGAAACTGGGCGGGAGCTGTCCACACCAAGATTTGATGAAAGCGATCGTCCGTTTCCACCGTTGTGTGGAGATAAACCACATCAAGTCCTTGAATCTTGCCTGTAATTCTGTATTGAATAGCGGGATGATCGCCCACTCGAATCAAAGGAGTCGGCTGAGTCACCGCTGGATCGGTGAGATTGCCTACCAGGACGCCACGGGTGAGGTCAGAATGCTTCTCCAGGGTTAGATCGGCAGGAAGTTTGGCGCGATCCTCTGCCAAGACGATCGCAAAGGTTTCCTTTTTAGGATCGTAGGCTTGCAGTTGGGCTTCGTCGTGCAGGGCTTTTTCGGGTTGCCAGCCATTAGGAAGCGTCAACTGCATCGCGCCATCGGTACTGACAATCACCCGATCGAGGGAAGGTGGGGCAGGGAGCGAAACAGGGGTGGGGGAAGGGGAAGCAACGGGGGATGCCTCGGTTTGCTCAGAGCTACCCCGGCTACAACTGATCAACCCCAAGCCAATCAAACTCAGCAAAGCAATCTTTTTTACTAGCACGGTATGCTGTCCCTTTTGCTTTTCAACAGTCCCAGGCTCATTCTACAAACACCGATCGCCCTTACCCGCAAATTAAGGACACTTCCTCAAAAAACATTTGCCGACCGAGGGCGATCAAACCCAGGTCTTTACAAATACCCTGCACTCTCAGTCCTGTGGTTGATGACTCACGCTAGGATTGATTGAGCACGTCAAAGGAGTTGAAACCGATGTTTGTGGATGAGTTTTCACCCGTATTTAAGCAACTGACAGCTTATCCAGTGGCATTTTTAGGCGGATTCGTCTCTGGGTTGTTGCGCCTCAACCTTGCAGATGAGCCAGTCAAGAGTTGGCTTGACAATCAGGGAGGGGTTCCCTCTACTTCTACCACTCCGGCATCGGGCAATGGCTCGAAGCCAACCTCAATCTCGATTGATTAGGGTTGGGGCGATCGGCATCGGTCTTCATAGTTTCGGTGCAGGACGAGTGTGGTAGACCCCCTCGATTCGGTCCATCCTATGGGAAATTACTAAGGGCAACGCCGTTTTATCGATGAATGTCGCTTTACATGGTATAAATGCAACAGTTTGTTAAGCATTCTCATCTGATGAGTTTGCTGACTCAGTTCATCGATCGCTTGGGCAGCGAACAGTAGTTATCCCTGCACCGTTGAGTAAACGTCTTGCACGAATTCAAAATCCGTCCCTATCCAACTGTTGCGGCTTCCAAGTTTGGCAAATGTGACGTTGGGCTTCAAGATTCCTTTCCCAGTTGGGGAGAGGAATTTTGGTTAGGGCGATCATTCATGCCATAGATTTAGTTTTCTCAATGCAACTTATCAGAGTTGTCGATTTTGCATGGGAATTTATCGCCCTATTCGCATTGATTTTTACCTGGAGATGGGATTGATTTCATGACCGCAACGACAACTGAATCCTTTAGCGATGCCCCACAACCGTTGGGCAATCCAGACCTACAACTGAGGGATATTATTAAAACCCTTCCCCCCGCCTGTTTCCACAAGAGTCAACGAAAAGCTTGGTCATCGGTATTGCTCAGCGTCAGTGCCGTTGCCTTGGGATATGTCAGCATCGCCATTGCCCCCTGGTTTCTCCTACCGATCGCCTGGTTTTTCACAGGAACGGCTTTAACGGGATTTTTTGTGATTGCCCATGACTGCGGGCATCGATCGTTTGCTAAACGGTTGTGGGTCAACGACTGGGTGGGACATCTTTTGATGCTGCCGTTGATCTATCCCTTTCATAGTTGGCGATTGCTGCACGATCGCCACCACCTGCACACCAACAAACTAGACGTGGACAATGCTTGGCGTCCCTGGACAATCGAAGAATTTATTACCACCGGGTCTGGAATGAGGGGTGTGTATCGCCAGTTGCGGGGATATTTGTGGTGGGTGGCGTCGATCGCCCATTGGGCAACGCTGCATTTCAACCCCGCCCATGTGCCAACTCGCTATCAAAATAAAGTCAAAGGCTCGATCGCCGCTGTGGTGGTCTTTGCAGCAATTTTCTTTCCCACGCTCCTGTTGACCACAGGCATTTGGGGAGTGGTGAAATTTTGGTTGTTTCCCTGGCTGGGCTACCACTTCTGGATGAGCACCTTTACTCTGGTGCATCACACCGCACCCGAAATTCAATTCCAGCCAACCGCCAGTTGGAACGAAGCAGAAGCCCAATTGTCGGGAACCGTGCACTGTCGCTATCCCCGCTGGGTGGAAGTCCTGTGTCATAACATCAACGTCCACGTTCCCCACCACATTTCCGTGGGGATTCCAGCCTACAATTTGCCGCTGGCTCATCAGAGTCTGGCGGAGCACTGGGGCAACCATTTGCAAGAGCGGACATTTTCTGTGGGGTTGATGCGGGAGATTGTCGATCGCTGTCACCTCTATCATCCAGAGCAAGCCTATCTGGCGTTCTCGGAGATTGAGAAATAGGGAATACGGGCGATCGTTATTTTCTTAATAGGGATACGGCAGTGCCGTGTCCCTATATTTTTTCGGTTTAACGCCTTGAACTTCTTGGATCGAGGGCATCCCGCAGCCCATCGCCCAGCAGGTTAAATGCCAGCATCGTCAGCACAATTAGAATCGCAGGCGACCAGACTAACCAGGGCTGCAACACCAGGATCGAGGCATTGGTCGCCAAAGACAGCATGTTTCCCCAGGACGGATCGGGCTGCTGAATGCCCAACCCAATCAGACTCAACACCGCTTCGGCGCCGACAAAGCTGGGAATCGCCAGGGTCGCCGCAATAATAATGTAGGTGGCGGTCTGGGGAAGCACGTGCCGCAGAATGATGTAGAACGGGTTGCCTCCCATTACACGAGCTGCTTGGACAAACGATCGCTCTTTAATCGACAACACCTGCCCCCGGATCACCCGTGCCAAGCCTGACCACCCCGCAAACGACGTAATCAGGACAATCAGCAAAAACCGCTGGGAACTACTCAACCCTGGGGCAAAACCGCCGCCAACGCCACCAGCAGATACAGCGACGGAATCGTCATCAACACTTCAGTAAAGCGCATCAGCACCGCATCCACCGCACCGCCAAAGTACCCCGAAATTCCGCCGACCAGCATCCCCAGCGGAAACGAGATCAAAACCCCCACCAACCCAATACTCAAGCTAATCCGCCCCCCATAGACAAGGCGGCTGAACTGGTCACGGGCTTGCTCGTCTGTGCCTAGAATATTCACCCTACCTGCGCCATTTGTCCCGAATAAATGCAAATTTCCAGGAAATCCAGGAAATAGGTTGACCTCCTCAACCTGAGGATTGCTAAAGGACAGGCGGGTGGGTAAGGGCAATAGCACCTGCAAAAATCGATACTGATCGCCGCGCACAAACAGCCGCAGTGGAGAGGGTTGGCTGCGATCGATCGACAACAACCGTTCCCCCGTATCCAAATTCACCGGACCCTGCGTTGTAGGGTAAACATGCGGTCCAATCCACTCCCCTTGCTGATTGCGCCAATAAACCTGCGTAGGCGGCAGCAACGACCCATCGGGCTGCGACTGGTAGGGATCGTAGGGAGCCACAAACTCAGCCGCAATCACCGTCAGATAAAACACCAACAGGATAATCGCGCCAATCCGAGCGGGGAGGTTGTTTCTGAGATTTTGCCACCAGTTCATAGGAAGGATGAGGGAGGGGTGAAGGATGAAGCAGACAGCCGATCGCTAACAGCTAATCAGACGGTGTGCGCATTCCTTTGATGACTTGTGGGGTGGGTGCCCCCCAGTCCGGACGGGCAAGATGCCCATCCCACAAGAGAATGGGTATTCCAGCCATCAATGTGCACACCGCATCAGTAGTCAACAGCTAATTACTTACTTATTGATTGCTATTCTATGTTGTTTCGCATAACTCAGCAGCCAATTGGCGATCGTCGCACGGCGAGTCTTGCGGGGAACGAGTTCGTCTACTTTATAACCAGCAAACCCCAGTTGCTCTTTGAGGAGTTGCTTGTTCTCAGCAGGGATGGAGCGGGTGAGCTTCACCGTTGCAGGACGGCTAGCGATGAAGTCGGGTGGGGTGGGATAGTCATTCCAGGAGGGTCACGTCGATCGCCTGCCATTCTCCAGACTCTTGCTGGTAACGGTAGCCCAAATAGTACCAAACCAATTGGTTGACAGTGGCATCCTCCAGCGTATCGTCGAGGATTGCCCAGAGAGTATGGCGGGTGAGAGGAGGTAGGTCGGACATGATCGTTGGCTGTTGGCTAATCACGCAGTGTATACATTCCCGTAATACCTTATGTGGCGGGCATCCTGCCCAGTCTGGACGGGCAAGATGCCCATCCCACAAGAGAATGGGCATTTTAGGCATCAATAATCGCTATTCCCTTCCTCACCATACAATCTCTCATATCCTCCCAACACCAGCAGCCAAACCACAACGGCTAGCCAGTGAATAGCGGTAGGGAGCCAGAGGGAACCTGTGTTCAAGTAGGCGATCGAGCACCCAACTCCCAAAATCAACGCTAGCAGCAAGAACACTGGATCGAGAAAGGTTTTGCGTCCTGCGGGGAAAAAGCTGAGGGCATTCAAGGGGTGGTATAGGAGAAAGGCGATTAAACTTAGCACCGTCCAGAATCCAATCAGGCGAGGGGAAAGCGCTTCGGTGGGATGGGGTAGGAGGAAGACGCGAAAGCAAAGTTCCTCGCTCAGGGCAGGGGTGAATAGGGCGATCGCTCCCACCTTGAGAATGATCTGGGGCGATCGCACCGGGCGAAACTGGAGAAACCCCAGTCCGTAGCCAAGCGGAATCATGGTTACAGCCATTAGTTCGGCAACCCCAAGCCACTGTAGCCATTGCAGGGAGGTGGGCTGGGTGAGCAGGGCGTTGATCACCCGATTAATTAGCAGGTGCATGGGGTTTAACCAATGCGGATGGCTCCGGCACGGCGGCGATCGCCTGCTGCCGAAAAATTGCCAAACTGATCTTGAAGAACCGTATGGACGCCGCCAAAGAACATATTTTGAGTCTCCCAGCAGATCAGGTCTTGATCATAGGGGAATTGGGTGGGATCGATCGTTGCTCCAAGTCCGGGTTCCAGGTTAAATACGCCATCTTCCCAATGAATTCGGGGTGCATTCACAGCTTGCTCCACGGGCATGCGAAAGTCGAGCAGGTTAGAGACCACCTGGGTAATCGCCGTGCGGATGCGGTTGGAGCCACCGGAACCCAGGACGATCGCCGGACGGTGATCATCTAGCAAAATCGTTGGAGCCATCATTGAGGAGATGCGGACATCTTCCTGCCACTGATGGAAGCCGCTGGGGTGTAAATCTGCTTCGCCCAGCATGTTATTCATCATGATGCCCGTGCCGGGAATGACGTAGGCAGCTCCTTCGCCGCTAGACATGGTGATGCTGGCGGCGTTGCCCTCGCCATCCATAGCACTGAGGTGGGTGGTGCTGCCCCACTTGTTGACGGGGTGGGCGATCGCCCCCATCTGCTCCGTGTACTGCTGAATATGTTCCATCGAAAGAAAGTGTTCTAACACATCGGCATTGTAGAGATGGGCGTCATAGCCATCCTTGCGGGCGCGATTGGTCAAGCGCATTACCTCCGCCAATAGTTCTAAGTGAGCGGTAGAACCAAATTCCATCTCCGTCAGGGGGATATGACTCAACAGCGCCAAGGCAAAGGCGATCAAGGCTCCCCCGGAACTGGGCGGCGGGTTGGTCAACAGGGTTTTGCCCCGGTAGGAGGTTTGTAGCGGTTGCCGCTCGATCACCTGGTAGTGTCGCAAATCCTCGGCGGTGAGGTAGCCTCCCTTTTCCTGGCAATCGCGCACCAGTCGTTGGGCGATCTCACCTTCGTAGAACCCGCGTGCACCTGTTTCCGACAAATAGATCAAGGTGTCTGCCAAATCGGACATCACCATTGGATCGCCCGGTTGCAGCAGCTTTCCCCCGGCGCAATCACCGATCGCATCGAATCAGACGTGATCCAGATGGGT
>JAAUSV010000221.1 GCA_012032525.1 Leptolyngbyaceae cyanobacterium SL_7_1 | reverse complement strand
TGCCGTGTTTGAGGACGGACGACGGGCATCGGGGGATGTGTTGGTGGCAGCGAATGGGACGCATTCGGCTCTGCGAACTTACGTTTTGGGAGAAGCGATCGAGCGGCAGTACGTTGGCTATGTCAACTGGAATGGACTGGTGGCGATCGACCCCGATTTAGCCCCTGCCGACCACTGGGATATCTATGTGGGCAATCATCAACGGGCGTCCCTCATGCCTGTGGGGGGCGATCGGTTTTACTTTTTTCTGGATGTGCCCTTGCCCAAGGGAACGGTGAGTTCGCCGGACACCTATCAGCAGGAACTCACCAGTTTCTTTAAGGGCTGGGCAGAGCCAGTGCAACGGCTGATTCAACGGCTCGATCCCAGCAAAACAAACCGGGTAGAAATCCACGACATCGAACCACTGACCAAACTGGTGCGGGGACGGGTGGCGCTGCTGGGCGATGCGGCCCACAGCACAGCTCCCGACTTGGGACAGGGGGGGTGTCAGGCGATCGAGGATGCCTGGGTGCTGACCAACTGCCTGCACAGCACCAATCTGGGCGTAGCAGATGCCTTGCAGCGATACGAAGCCGCACGACTCGATCGCGTGGCAGATGTGATTCGCCGTGCCCGCAAGCGATCGGACATGACCCACGGCAAGCATCCCGACAAAACCCAGCAATGGTACGAGGAATTGCGCCACGAAGAGGGGACGACTATTATAAATGCGATCGCCCACACCATTCTGGCTGGACCCTTGCACTAACCCGATGGGAAAATTAACAACGCATGTATTGGATACGGCTCACGGACGCCCCGCCACCCACGTCACCCTGGAGTTGTGGGCAGTCAATGAGCCATTGGCAAAGAGAACCTTGCTAAAAACCCTGACGACCAATGCCGATGGACGTACCGATGCGCCGCTCTTGCAGGATGGGGAACTGGTAGCAGGGGTATACGAATTGGTGTTTCAGGTGGGCGATTATTTCCAAGCAGCGGGAATTGCCCAACCGCCATTCCTCAATCACATCCCGATTCGCTTTGGCATCGCCGATCCCACCGCCCACTACCATGTGCCGCTGCTGGTTTCGCCGTGGTCGTATAGCACCTACCGGGGAAGTTAGGAGGATGGTATACTCGATCGCCCAACTCAACGCCATCAGCCAGGATGAATTTGTGGAAGCCGTGGGATTTGTCTTTGAAGATACGCCTGCGATCGCTCGTCAGGCTTGGCATCACCGCCCCTTCCCCACGGTGCAAGCACTCCACCAGCAGATGGTGCAGGTGATGCAGTCCCTCAGCCCTGCGGAGCAACTCGCCCTGATTCGGGCACACCCTGATTTGGGCAGTCGAATTAGGATGGCAGAGGCATCGGTGCAGGAACAGGCGGGGGCAGGACTCGATCGGCTCTCTGCCTCAGACTACGCCAGATTTCAAACGTTAAATCAAGCCTACAAACAAAAATTTGGATTTCCGTTCATCATTGCCGTTAAGCAACAGTCTCAAGCTAGCATCCTAGAAGCGTTTGAACAGCGGTTGCTCCATTCCATTGATGCAGAGCGGCAACAGGCATTGCAGGAAATTGCGGCGATCGCCGAGTTTCGCTTGCGCGATTGTGTGCGCTGAGGCAGATGGGATTGCCATCTGGAATCTGGAACTTCCGGTTCAGAACTTTATCATTCGCGTCCTAAACTCCTGCCGCCCCAGATCTCCGGCTTCTTCGGAGAAGCCGGAGATCTTTGATTATGGGGGTGGAAAAGGCGATCCCCGCCGTCCAAACCCTCCAAACCACCGATCCCACCTCAAACGAATTCTCCGCCGCCCTCGCCGAGTTACACGTCTCCGCCACTGTCCTCGAACCCTACTCCGAGGGCATAGTCGAAGCCATCGACCATTACACTGAAGACCTTCCCGACGACGAATAAATCACAAAAAATGAAACGCAAGACATCCCAAGAAATTCCGCGCTAAAACGGATACAGCAAAGTTGAGCAAACGAGGGTTCCATCATGGCGATCGCCCATAAACCAGGTATCAATCAATGGCAACAGCTCAAAATAGCTGTCCTGTGCATAGGACTGAGTGTCGGAGCCTTGAGCAGTCCCGCGATCGCCGTCAACGATCCGATCGAATTCCTCAGAAACGAACCAGTGAACTTGCGACTACTCCAACCCGCCAACGTCCCCACCGATGGCTCGATCGTCACCATGCACACCATGTCCCAAACCAACATGACCATCCCCAGCCTATGGTGGGCACAGGAGCAGTTTTGGTGGTAAATTGCTCAATGCTTGGGTGGCGCACCAAGGAACTGATGGAACGCCACGCCGGGTAGATTTGATTATCAATCAGCCCGTGTGGAATGCCATCAACTACCTCCAGCGCTACACATTTTTAAATCAATTTGGCACTGAATTGCGGCAGGATGGCTACAGTGTCCGCGTGTTTAACCGTCAAGCAGATCTGCTGGGTGCATACATCTGTGAACCCGCCGCCGATACCGCTCGCCAGTGCAGCATTGAGGAATTGTCATCCACAGGGCGTGGGGCATTTGGAGGGCGACCCCGCAATTCCCTCATCCCCCGCTAGGCAAACCCCGTTGCTCCGCGGGGGTTCTCCCAACTACCCCGCCGTTTCCTGCCGAATTGCACTCCAAAGGCGTTGATAGCGTTCGGTAGCTGCCCTAGACAGGGGTTGCAAAAACTCACTCTGTTGCAAAACAGTATCCTCTGGTCGCTTCAAAGAATTTGCCTGCAAGCTAGTGGGGAGTTGGCTAGATGCGCTTGTCAACGCGGGAGACAACCCCGCACTCAAGAGGGAGAGTTCCAGTGCTGCCGCCTCACTCCAGCAAAACTCGATCCATTCGCTGGCGATCGAAGTAGACGGAGATAGCCCATTTGTCGTAGACGATGATCCGGTTGGGTGCACCCACAGATCCGCTGTCAGCACTGTTCCTTCTGAGGGGATGACAGCAGCAAAGCGGCGATCGCTCTCTAGCACAGGTAAGATATCCGTTGACCAACCCACCGCTAGCCACGTGTCTTTGAGCAAGAGCGGCTGCAAATAGGCATCGGAGCTATAGAACTTCACCTGTTGGTGCAATTGCCGCAGTTGCGCCGCTAGGGAACTGGGGGGTGTGGGGGTGTTGATCGATCGCCCCAGTTGTTTCAGCGCCAGCCCAATCACCACTCTGGCGTCATCGGGTAGGGACAACTGCTGTTGCACCTCTGGGCGGTTGAGATCGCTCCATTGGGTCGGTGTCCAACCCAATCGTTCAAATGCCTCCACCTGATATACCAAAGCCAAGGTTCCCCAGCGATAGGGGGCTGCCCAAATCTCGCCGTTGAGGTCGGGTTCTCCCTGCGGGTTGCGTCTGACTAACTGTTGCCATCGGGGGGCGAGGCGCTGCCACCCCTGGGATTGTTCTAATGGGAGCGGTTGGATCAACTGCTGTTGAATGGCGGGTTTTAGCCAATAGTCTCCCAGGGTGACTAGATCGGCGGGGTGTTGGGGCGATCGCGGCAAGGGTTGCCAAAATGTCCTGGTTGCCTGTATTGGGGTTTGGTGCCACTGTTGCAATTGCTCAAACAGGGTTGCCAACTGCCCGATCGGGATAAAGTCTAAGTTGATGGGAGAAGTGAGTTGTTGCTCAAACCGCTGCACCAGTTGTACGGGCATGGAGTTTTGCAAATATTGCACCCGCAACGCCGTTGTTGATGCACGACACCCTGTAAGTCCCTGACCCAGCGCCAGTGCTCCGGCTCCGATTAAAAGCGATCGTCGTTTCATACTCAGGATCGTAGATTAAATAACCTGCAAAACCAGCATCTCTGGGGGCATGGCATTGCCAGCCCCTACATAGGAAGATTACACATTAGTAAATTCCTGATCCTATCGGTATAGCCTATTCTGCGTCCGCATGCTTGCGCTCCACCCCAAAGCCTACCAGATCGATCACCGTGGGGATGCTGCCATCGCTGGGGCGTTGGTAGGTGACGATCGTGCGCAACCGCACATCTGGCGCCAGAAAACGCATCTGATCCACCGCCACCGATCGACGGTAGTAGGTGGTCATTTCCAGGGTTTGGCGCACGGGTTGGTAGGTAAACCGTCCAGCGATCGCCCCTGCTTCCGAATACCCCTGATCGCGCAGATAAAAGCCTTGAACCCCATCCTCGTCCGCTGCAATCTGGGCGGCGATCGGCAGGGGCAATGCCGTTGGTTTGGCATCTGGATGCACGTAGGCGTCGGGTACAAACAGCGCTTTGAGACTCATGGAGACCGCCTCTCCTTTTTCTGACAGCGTATCAAAGGCAATGGCAAATCCAGGACAGGGCAAATAGTCCTCAGACATTGGCATTAGCTTGAGGGCAGCCATGGTGGGATCGGTTCCACCGGATAGGATTTGTTGCTTTTCGATGGGGGTGAGGGCATGGACACGAAACTCGGTGTGCGATCGCTCCACCTCATCCTCGGTCATGGAATGGTAGGTTCGCTCTGTAATCCACAGACCCGTACACGCTGCAAAAAAATCCTGGAAATCTAGCATTTTTCTCACTGAAATTATTAACTGTGTGGATGAATAAACTGACAAGCTAGCGCATAATTACCTAGGCAATTCTTCTCAAGTTCCTCTGTCATTTCTCAATTAAATCCTACTTGCCCTTGTAGGCAACGTTCTTAATAAAATTAATGCTGCCCTTGTCTGGTTTCTGTCAAAGTCCCCGATGGGGTTTGGTTTTCGTTTCCACCATAGATTTTTCCTGTGAAAAGACCGGATTTTGTAGGGGATTGACTAGGCTAATCCCTGGAAGCGAAGCCTGCTTCGATCGCCATTCTTCTATTGCTAATTGTTGAGAGAGCAACTTTATCGAAACGTTAAATGATTCAGGAATAATCATTGAGTTGATAATGATTTCCCTAGAATGAAGTGAGACTTATTGAAAGGTTGGGGCACCGCATGGACTTACTCCAGGATCAAGTTGCCGAGCTAACGACAAAAATCGATGCGCTGCACCAGATGATTGAGCAGTTGAATGGAAAAATCTCTGAGGCTTTATCAAATGGTAAGCCTTCGGCTGGAAGCACAAATAATCACGTTCCATCTAGCATTGGATTGGGTTACTCTTTTCATCAACATCGAGACTTAGCCGATGGCATGATGGAACACAAAGACGTGTTGGTAGACAATAATCGCTTTGATATGGAAAACCAAAGTGGTGAGCGTGTCCTGTCTCCAGAAATTCAGATTCAACGATTAACAGCTCAGCTCACTGCTGCTTACAATCGGATTGCTGCGCTAGAGGAGCAATTGCTATCCCATCGGATTCACTGATCCTCCTGCGATCAAAGACCTGATTCCTAATGGACCTTTGCTAGGTCGTTTAGTGTGAAAGCTGGGTCATTAAAATGGTTGATCATGCTTAAAAGAACGTAGCCCTTGCTGCGTTCTTTTGAGCATGATTGGCTAGATTGGTGTAGTCTGGGAAGTCGGTGCGGTATGGTGGAAACTGTGGTGGGTATAGATTAAGCAAAATAAGCAAAATAAAATAAGCAAAATAAATCAAGCAAATTTGTTGAATACCGTGGATCAGAAACGTCAACTCCTTCTACCTCAGCACTCTTACCAGGCAGCCTATACCGAGGTGGGGCAGGGTGAGCCGTTGCTGTTTTTGCATGGATTTATGGGAGAGAGTGGGTGTTGGCGATCGCTCATGACTCTCTTGCAACCCCACTACCGCTGTATCAGCGTCGATCTACTGGGATTCGGCGAGTCTTCCAAGCCTCACATTCGCTATGACATTGCCACACTGGTAGCGTTTGTCCATCAAGTCGTCGAATCCCTGCAATTAGAATCGGTGACGCTGGTGGGTCATTCCCTGGGGGGGTGGGTTGCCGCTGCCTACGCCCTTGCCCACAGGGATGTGGCTGCTTTGGTGTTGTTGGCTCCGGCGGGCATTCGAGATGACAGTTTTTGTGGGCGCTACGACCACTTGCGTCCCTTGCTCTGGCAGACCCCGGTGGTAGATTGGCTATTTTGGTTGGGTAGCCCGATCGCCCGATTATTCAATCAGCAGACGATGTGGAACCAGTTGCGCTGGTTCCGGCGTGAATTAAATGCCCAACCCGCCCCCCGATCATTTTTGCTCGATCGATTGCGCCCAGAGGATGCGATCGACACGGTGGAACAAGAGATTCATCGCCTGCAACTGCCGACGCTGGTGATTGTGGGAGAACAGGACGAAACCATTCCCCTGTGGCATTGCCAGACCTACGCCAACCAGATCGCCAATGCCCGCTTGCACCTGCTTGCCAATGCCGATCACGCCTTGCCCCAAGGACATGCCAGGGCGATCGCCCCGTTAATTCTAGAATTTCTGCACCACTCCCTAGAGACCCCTGTCCATGATGCTGTCTAACTCTTTGAAGTTATGCGTCTGTATGCTAGGGATATTGCTGTGGTGGAACCCCCCGGTCTACGCCCAACCAGCAATCCCGCTCGCCCAGCCCACCACTGACCTATCAACGTTGGTGGATGCACTGGCGGAGGTGGATGTGGTGTATTTTGGGGGGAGACCCACGATCGCCCTGCCGACCACAACGCCCAGTTGCAGTTGATCCAAGCGCTGCATCGGCAAAATTCCCAGTTGGCGATCGGCATGGAGATGTTTCAACGTCCGTTTCAGCCAGTGCTCGACGAATACTTAGACGGTACGATCAGTGCGACACAATTGCGGCAGCGCAGCCAATACGATCGCCGCTGGGGCTTTCCCTGGGAGTACTACGCGCCCATTTTGGAGTATGCCCAAACCCACCGCATTCCCGTCCTCGCCCTCAACACCCCCACCGAAGTGACCCAGCGGGTGGCTCGCAAAGGCTTGGCGGCGTTGATGGAGAGCGATCTGGCGTGGATTCCACCGCTAGCAGATATCCACACTGACCACGAAGCCTATCGGCAGTTTCTGCGACCGATCTACGACGACTTCCACCAAGAGCATGGATCGAGCCAGGGGTTTGAAAATTTTGTGGCGGCTCAGGTTCTTTGGGATGAAACCATGGCAGAGACGATCGCCGCGTTTTGGCTAGGTAATCCCACGTCCCAGGTGGTGGTGCTGGCGGGACAGGGACACATTATGTATGGCTATGGCATTCCCAGTCGAGTCGATCGCCGGATCACGGCAGACTTGGAACAACGCCTGATTCTACTAAATCCAGACCCTAGCCGCTTGGCGGAGCCTGCGATCGCCGACTTCCTATGGTTGGCGCCAGACTAAAAGGGGGCGATCGCAAAATGGCTTCATGAAGTAAAACCCTGTGAAGCGAGCGATTCGTTTGTAAAAGTTCAGTGAAAGAATGATGAACTAGCCCACATCAACTACAAGTGCGTGTAATGATGTTACGTGTATTCACTGAGTTAGGCTTTTCTGCCCTCAGTATGCCAGGTCACTCGGTGATAAACCGTGTCCTGTTTTACCGGAGGAATGACCAACCCGTCAAAATATGAGCGGGCAATCAAACGGTCAACCGCTCTTTCAGTGTTCATTTGGGCAGTGTTCATTTGGGTGCAGCAGTGGGTGCTGTTTACAGGGGCATCTCAGCGGAAACTGGATGGATGGTAATTGACTGATCCGTCAGTTGCAATTTCCTTGTGTCCTGTCTACCTGGTTGTCACTCCTGCGGTTTTTCACAGTCAGCAATACCATGGGTAGCCAAATGCCAGATGGGCGGTTGGCACTGATGGGTTATTCAATTTTTTTAGCTATTTACCGTTGTGCCAGTTACTAAGGCAGGAGATCTCGTTATGCCAACTCCGGCAGCGACCAATCTGGAATCAGCACTGTTTGTAGTCAATACCCTAGGGGATGCCCCCGACGCCGATCTGAGCGATGGGGTTGCCGATACCGATCTCGCTACACCGGGGTTGCAAACGTCGCTACGCGCTGCAATCCAGGAGGCAAATGCGGCAGCGGGAGCTGCCATGATCGATCTGACCGAGGTGGCTGGAACGTTGACGTTGACCAGTGCCCTGCCCGTCATCCAGGACGACTTGACCTTGGTGGGAGCAGGAGCGGATACCGTTACCCTTAGCGGCAACAATGCTGTTCAGGTGCTGTTCGTTGAGGAGGGTGACGTCTACATTTCAGGCGTGACGATCGCCAATGGCAGAGCCAAGGGTGGCAACGGCAGCTTGGGCAGCAGCGGCGGCGGCGGGGCGGCAGGGCTAGGCGGCGGCATTTTTGTCAATGGTGGTGAAGTTACCCTAGAGGAGGTTGTCTTTGATGGCAATCGCTCGATCGGGGGCAATGGTGGCAACGGCGGCACGGGCGGTGGCGGCGGCGGTGGCGGTGGCGTGGGTGCCAACGGCAACAGTGGCTTCTACAATGGCGGCGTGGGTGGCGCAGGGGGCGCCTTTGCAGGTGATTGGTGGGAGCGGTGGCATCAGCACGGCTAGCGGCGGCAGC
>JAAUSV010000220.1 GCA_012032525.1 Leptolyngbyaceae cyanobacterium SL_7_1 | reverse complement strand
AAAAAAGTTAATTAGATTATTTCTGTAAGAGTCCTATGGCAACGGCTGAATGGTTGGCATTGGCGATCGGCAATTCTCGTCTGCATTGGGCGTGGTTTGATGGCGCAACGCTCTGCCAATCCTGGCACACCCCGCATCTCGACCAATCGGCGATCGCCACCCTCACCACCCAGCAATTTGACTTTTCTGCTACCCCGATGCCCCCGCTCTGCACCAAGCCGGGGTCGATCTCTGGATCGCCTCTGTTGTACCGGAACAAACAATGCTTTGGCAAGCGCACGGCAAGCAAGTCACCCTCGCCCACGTTTCCCTGGCAGGGATGTACAGCAGCTTTGGCATCGATCGGGCACTGGCGGTTTGGGGGGCAATTGAGTGCTGGGGCGTTCCAATTTTGGTAATCGACGGCGGCACCGCTCTCACCATCACCGCCGCCGACCAATCGGGGCTACGGGGAGGGGCGATCGTACCCGGATTGCACGTGCAACTGCGATCGCTCGCCCAAGCAACGGCGGCTCTACCCGCAACCGATCGATCTGCTAATCCGCTGCCCCCACGTTGGGGATTGACCACCGTTGAAGCAATCCACAGTGGTGTCTTCTATTGCCTGTTGGCGGGGGTGCAAGATTTCATCAGAGCGTGGCAGCAGGACAATCAGGTAACGCCAACCATTGTTTTTACGGGCGGGGATGGGGCAATTTTATGGGAAGGGTTGCAGGGGCGATCGTTGTCTGTGCCACTGGTGTTTGAGCCTAATTTAATGTTCTGGGGAATGCGGCGAGTCAGGGAAACGGCTAAAGGCTAGCTCTCGCAGCAGTTTTAGATCAACAATAAAGACGAAGTTCCCCGGCTTTTTCTGGAAAAGCCGGGGAACTTGGCGGCAGAATTTTATGATGCAAATTAAATTCTTACAGGTTTGAAGCTCATTCGTGTATGAAATATTCCTAGTATTAATCTTGAACAAAATATGGTTATAGAACTAATAGAGAAAATCACTATAACTTGTTAATACAAAATGCAGTGACGCAAAAATTTGTCACTGCAAATGGGAGTCGATTTCGCACCAAAAACCAGCTAAATTGCAACTCTGATGCTGATAGAAACTTGACTTGCGATCGCCAATCTCAAAATCACTCAAAATCAGACGATTCACCCTTGTCATGTCCTAGCTATAATAGCGCTGATCTAGCCAGGCTCGGACTTCTGCTTCAGAGTCAAACTGCATTGCGTCCTTTGTGATTGGATCGTAAACAGTCCAAATGACCTCTCCTGAGCGATCGACACTTTGAGTAACCCTAGGCTCATTGGAGGGCGAAACCAGTTGCAAGAGGTGTGATAGAATTTCCTTGAGTCGGTTCGATTGGGGCGCTACCTTTCCTACTCGATTTCGTTCAATTAATTCGTTTACAGTAATTGGGGTTGGGCGATAGAAAAAATCAGAATCTGCCTTCATGATTACCTCTCCTTTGAATCAAACTAGCGGGGCGCTGTCTCATGATTTCAATGTATAAACTTTCAACAAAAGAATCAAAAGGTAGTTTGCATAGGGACTATGAATAAAATTCATGAAAGAAAGTGCGTAACCGCTGAAACTACCAGTAGGCTATGAAGGTGATTGGAACGTGCCCACGAGTCGGGTCAATTCCTGGGAGAACTGGACATGAGGGTAAACAATTTAGATGGCATCAAACTTTCCCAACTGCGATCGCTGGTAGCCGTGGCGGAACTGGGGAATTTCAGCGAAGCTGCGTTGCGATTGGAGGTGTCCCAGTCAGCCGTCAGCCATTCGATCGCCGCCCTTGAGCAGGAATTGGGCGTGATTTTGGTATCGCGTGGGCGACACGGTGCCCGGTTGACGCCCGTGGGCAAGTTGGTGCTCAACCATGTGCAGGATATGTTGCGATCGCTAGAGGCGATCGGCAAAGAGGCACACCTGGCAAAGGGGTTGGATGGCGGACAGGTGCGGATTGCCACCTTTCGCAGCGTCGGGACGCACGTTCTCCCTGAAGTGATCGCCAGCTTTCGCAAATCCTTTCCCAATATCAATGTTTTAATCACTGAATACCGGGGCGACACCGACGCCGAACAATCGGTTCGCGAGGGATTAGTCGATCTTGGGTTTATCTGCATCCCCATCTCCAGTGAGTTTGAGTCTTGGGAAGTGATGCGCGATGAATACGTAGTGTTGTTGCCCCCCGACTGGAAGCCCGCCGACAGCTTGCTCACCTGGGAGGAGCTGGCAACCTATCCCATGATCATGCCCCACGCCAACGATCATTGCAGCATGTTGATTCGCAATCACTTGGCGTCGTTGGGGCAAACTGTACAAGCTGCCTACGAGATTCAGGAAGACTCTACGATCGTTAGCATGGTGGGACGAGGGTTAGGGGCGGCGATCCTTCCCCGCTTGGCAGCGGAGCCGCTCCCACCGACGGTGCAGGTGTTTCAGTTGCCCGTTCCCTTGGAGCGGATCATTCAAGTGGCAATTCTCAAGGACGCCTTGCATCCTCCTGCGGTTTATGCCTTTTTAGACAAGCTCAAGGAAATGTACCAGCTGAAATCGCGCCATACCTCCAGAGCCAAGGTAGCCGCACAGTAACCTCCCCAAACGCTGGATTGGACAGATTGGCGTGAATGCTAAATTCCTGTTTGATGAACTTGTATGGGTAGGGTGTGTTGGCGAAGCGTAACGCGCCATCACAAGATCCTCGGCGCGTTACGGCGTTGCCCAACACACCCTACACCCACACCTGAGCTAATTGCTATCTCTACGAAGCCAGATAGCCTCGAATCTGAGCCTTACGACGACGCAGGTGATCTAACGCCTGACGCTCTAGCTGACGAACCCGTTCGCGGCTGATGTTCATGCGTTCGCCGACTTTGGCGAGGGAGAGTTCCCGTCCGTCGTTTAAGCCATAGCGAAGGGTAAGCACCTCCCGTTGTTGGGGGGTTAGCTCTGCCAACATGCCCTCAATGTCTTGGCGCAGGGATTCCTGGACAGCAAAAGACTCTGGAGAAGGACCGTCATCTTCTAACAACTCTTGCAACTCCGTATCCTGATTGTCGCCGACTTTGAGATCCAAGGACACGGGCTGGCGTGCCATTAGCAGGAACTCACGAATCTGGGACGGTTCGATCTCCAGGGCTTTGGCAATCTCGGCGGGAGTGGGGTTGTGACCCAGTTCCTGCGTCAATTCCCGTTGCACTTTCTTGATCTTGTTGAGCTTCTCGGTGATGTGGATAGGCAGGCGGATGGTGCGGGCTTGCTGGGCGATCGCTCGCGTAATTGCTTGGCGAATCCACCAGTAGGCGTAGGTGGAGAACTTGTAGCCCCGCATGGGATCAAACTTCTCAACGCCCCGCTCTAGCCCCAGCGTGCCTTCCTGGATGAGATCGAGGAATTCCAGGTTGCGCTTTTGGTATTTTTTGGCGATCGCTACCACCAAACGCAGGTTGGCTTCGATCATTTTTTGCTTAGCCCGTTGTCCAACTCGCATCGCTTGGGTTAGCTCTGCTTCGCCGATTTTGGCTTGGTCTGCCCACTCTTGCTGGGTCGGCTCCCGATCCCATTTGGCAGCAAGCTTTTCTTTAAGTTCCAACAACGTCATCATTTGTTGCACTTGCTTGCCGTAAACAATTTCTTGCTCATGGGTCAACAAGGGCACACGACCAATCTCGTGCAGATAGGTGCGAACCATATCTGCGGTGAACATGGGTTTATCTTTAGCGGTTGCGGTGGGCATTTATGACTAACTCCGTCAAGCACAATTTGGGCAATGGGGCGCAGCAGACGCGGTGCAAAAATTCGTCAATTAAGAGTAGAAGCGTTCCACTCTCGCAGCGAATGACAATCCAACTAGCGAATAGCTTTGCCCGAACAGGGGATCACAGGTGACGCTCAGGGAGGACTAAGGACTTTCCATCCTCACTGGGGTGTAGGCACAGGTAAACGAATCAACTTATGAGATCAACTTATCGAATGCAAGCGGTTCGCAAATCAGCAATCGGGCTGATACAGGCAACTCTTAGGAGGGAGCGGTAAAATTCAAAGTCATTCCGACTTCGCTTTAGTTTCATAGTAATACAAGTTTAGTCGCCAGTAAAGAGAAAAGGATTCATGCTAGTGGATGAACTTAATGGGTAATTACGAAGGCAACGCTCAGTTAGATTTCCCACATCAGATCTCGTTAAGATAGATCCGCTCTGCAATACAGACGTTCTTTTCCTATGATGGATGATTTAATTCCGCTTTGGAACAGACGAGAAGTAGGGATATCCGCAACGGATAACCGAACTATTCAACGCTGAGCCAAGCCGATCAGGATATTTATGCACCAAACCGACTTCGGATTATTTTTATGCGGATTAGCCAGCTTATCACTTTTGGCGCTGATCACCTATGAAGTTAAATTACGCTGGACGATCGCCCGCCTCCCTCGGCTTCAGCCCCCGCCGCCTGTGCAATCTAACTCACCCAAAGGTGCTGTGCCCAAATGTGCTGTAATCGTGCCTGCCTACAATGAGGCGACCAATGTTGAAGCGTGTCTTACCTCCATTCTAGACAGTACTTCCCTATCTGCGGAAAATCTGGAGGTTTGGTTGGTGGATGATCAATCCAGTGATCAGACACTGGCGATCGCCCAACTCCTGCAACATACCCGCTCCGATGCTCGCCTCAAGGTATTGGCTGGAAAACCCCGTCCCCAGGGAGAACAATGGGTGGGAAAGAATTGGGCATGTGGGCAAGCAGCAGAGTACGCTACAGGGGAGTTTCTGCTATTTCTCGATGCAGATGTGCGGTTAAATGCAGGGGCGATCGAAGCAGCCATGACGGAAATGCAACGGGAAGCCGTAGATTTGCTCAGTTGCGGTCCGGCGATCGAGTGTGGTTGCTTGGCGGAATGGCTGGTGCAACCCCTGATGGTCAGCATTCTGCTCGTCGGGTTCAATGTCTCCAGTATCAATGATCCCACCACAGACGTCGCCTTTGCCGCTGGTCCCTTCATGGGCTTTCGCCACACCGCCTACGATCGGATCGGCGGACACAAAGCCGTTGCCTCCTACGTGGTCGAAGATGTGGAGTTGGCGCGACGAATTAAGTCCCAAGGATTGCGGCTGCGATTTCTATCGGGATCGCCCTTTGTCCGGGTGCGGATGTATCAGTCGGGTAAAGCGCTGTGGGAGGGTTGGACAAAGAATCTCTACCTGGGGTCTCAACGTAACCTGAAAGGCACCTTGACTTTGGCAGGACTGATGCTGTTATTAGCCACGGCTCCGTGGGTGGTGCTGGGGGGGGCGATCGCCCGCTTGATTCTAGGATTTGCCACACCGATCGATGGGATTACGATCGCCCTTTGGCCTCCTATCGATCGCCCTGCAATACGATCTGCGCTGTGTGGCTGAAACCGAAACCCAGCTTCCGCCTCGCTATTGGTGGCTTTCGGCGGTGGGGGGAATTCTTGTAGCCGCGATCGCGATTACATCAATCATCAAGACCGAGACGGGGTGGGGCTGGACGTGGCGGGGGCGATCGTTGAAGCCAGAACTCTAATCGGGATCAGCAAGGAACATCCTCCCTAGCAGGACGGTCATGGGAAGAAGATTGGGCTGAGGGCGTTTCACGATCGGACGTCACGTGGACATGCCATCGGTTCAGGCAGCTTGATCAAGCAGCAACTTATCCTTTCCCTATCCTCAAGCTTGCGCCAGCAGAACGGCGATGGCAGTGATCTCCTCTTTGAGGGATTCCCTGTTGCTGTCCTGCCCTGTTTGTCCTGCAAGTTGAGCCATTCACCCCCATAGCCATTCACAGATCATGAATATGAAGTCTGCACACACTAAATCAAACTTGGCTAATCGCTTCGGAATTGCTCTGACAGCAGCCACTCTGTTATTAGGCAACATTCCTCCGATCGCCCTAGCGACGCCAGAGCCACTCCAGATCAGCCAGCGCTATCAAGATTGGAATGCAGTGCTGCACATGGCACGCTTGGTCAATGCTAGAAGTGAAAATACAGGCTTGGTGTTGCAACTCGACGTGCTCGACAAACCCGAAACCACCTATGCCAACGCCATCTACCAAGTCTTTGCCCGCCACAACAATGGTCGTTGGACGGAAGTGTATACCAACTTGGGAGCACGGCTGGTGGCTAGCCCCGCCGGACGCCTGACCCTACCACCAGAAGTCATCCTCCTCAGCGACATCCGGGAGCAACTGGGGCGCAACGTTAACTGGTCAAACGTAGAATTGCGATCGGTGGTGCGAGTGCGCTACGACCTGCGGGGCGGACGCCGCAACCGCGAGACCCAATGGGAGTCGGTGCAAACCTACACTAGCCTCACCCAAACCACTGCCGCCCAAGTGGAACAGGGCAACATCATCACCGTTTCCCGTGTAGGGGAGAACCCCGATCGAGTTGGAGCCCGTCCCCGTCCTGCCAATCCCCCCGCCAATCGCCCCCAACCGTCCCAACCGTCCCCAACCGCCCTAATCGTCCTAATCGTCCCAATCAATCTGCTCGACCCGATCGCAACAACCAGCAGGGTCATTTTAGCCTTGCCGTGTTGCAGTCCCGCGCTACCTACTCCGAAGTGATTGCTAGAGTTTCTCTGCTGCCTCGCCAAGACAATGGCTTTTTGGAGGAACGGCTGATTGGGGATTTTCGCTACCGTCCCAACCAACGGGCGCAATTTATTCAAGGATTGAATCCGGGCGATCGCGTGGTTGTCCGCCTCTATAACTTAGAGAATCAACTGATTGGCTATAGCGAATTTGAATTGCTGTCTGACTTTGCAGCGGTGAACTTGATCCTGCCCAGTGATGGACGCAATACCCGGATTGTGCGGACGGTGTATGGAATTGATGGCGATCGGGATGGCTCGATCGATCGCAACTCCACCGTCTATGACTACTTCACCCGCATCGTGGGCAACCGCTACCAGGATGCAGAAGTCACCTTCCTGCCCAGTTCCCGTGGCATTGACACCCAATTGTTTGCGGTGCGAGGATTGCCCACGCCACCCACCACCTGCACCTACACCAACTCCTTCCTCAACGGTCGGTTCTCCGTGGTCAGCCGTACCCTGTCGATCTTCCGTCCGGGCTTGGCTCCTGCGCTAGTTGCCCTGCCGGGCGAATTGGTGGAAATTATCACCATCAACACCACCCGTATCTATGAGGTTAGTCGCCTGATTGTGGTGCATGAGGAAGTTGGGGTCTCCGAAGAAGTCATTGTTGTGATTAATGACGACGGCTACGGCTACGATTGCGACACCCGTTGTTTTGAGGATACGAACAGCGATCGGGATGACGATGATTACGCCTTTGACGACGACGATGACGACGATGATGACGACGATGATGATGACGATGATGATGACGATGATGATGACGATGATGATGACGACGACGATGATGACAATTAATTGCTAATCAGTCCACAATGATTAGCGAAAAAGGGGTTGGTGTTGCCAACCCCTTTTTGTTGGGTCAAAATCGTTAGGGGTTTCCGGGTCTATTGGTGTTGCCAAGGTACTTAGGACAGGGACATAACTAACCCAATAGCCAACGTTCCCTATCCACTACGTTCAACCAGAGCTCAACATGACAACCAAACCCTTCATTACGGTAGACACAGACTCGATCGGGCTGGGACAAGCCTTTCGTTACCTACAGACCGCCGGAAAACTTGACGAAGTTGTCAGCGTTATTTTGCAGCGTTACTTTTTAGAACGGGAACTGGCACAGGCTGAGGAAACGATCGCCCCAGAACAAATCGAACAAGCCATCATCCAGTTTCGCTTAAACAATCACCTCACCGACCCAGACATGTTTCAGCAATGGTTAACCAGAGAAGCACTGGATGCCTTTGGGTTCCGCCAACAAGTCCTCCAGCAATTGCGCTTGCTGCACCTCAAACAGCGGGTAACTCAACCGAAATTGGCAGAATATTTTATCGAGCGCAAACTCTCCCTCGACCAGGTGGTTTTATCACGGATTTCTGTCGTCGAACGGGAAGTGGCAGACGAGCTGAAGTGCCAACTGAATGAAGGAGCAGAATTTGAAGCCCTTGCCAAAGAACACTCCCTCACCGACGATCGCCTGTTTAACGGCATGATGGGCTTAGTCAGCCGAGCGTCCCTACCCGACACCCTACGAGCCGCCGTCGATCTAGCAGCGATCGGCGACATTATTGGACCTTTGAATCTAGATAATGGCTGGATGCTTTTCCGCCTGGAAAAAGTCCTACCCGCCTCCCTCGAAAATCCCCAACTACACCAAACGTTGCAAGACGAGTTGTTTCAACAGTGGTTAATGGAAAGCTGCACCAAGGCAAAGATTGAGGTGAACGTAGAGGCTTGAAGGGAGGAGGAAGGACGGAGGGGGGGGAGGAGGGAGGAAAGGGGGGATTGGATGTGTCTTAGCTGCCAAATCTTATTTGGCGGGCGTCGGGGCGAAGGG
>JAAUSV010000219.1 GCA_012032525.1 Leptolyngbyaceae cyanobacterium SL_7_1 | reverse complement strand
CTGCACTTGACGAATACTCACCGGACGATCCTTAGCCCGGTTAGCACGCCCACGGCGGTGGGAATGTGGCGTCGAGCCACTGCACCTCCGGACGTTCCAACTCCGCCACAAATCCGGCTAGGTCGTCGCGGTACACTTGCACAATCAACTCTTCGATCAAGCCGCGCCGTTCCCACAGTCGCCAGTCCTGGAGAAATCGTTGGTAGGAAAAGGGATAGTTGTTGGGCGAGAGGGAGATTAGCACATCGGATTTGACGGCTTTGATCTGCCGAAAGACCTCGGTCATGAAGGCGGTGATTTTGCCCGATCGCCAACTCACCCATTCTGCATCCTGGGAATTGGCGGGGGGCAGCCGTCCCTGATGCTCTTGCTGGTAGAGCTGGACGGTAAACGGGTCGTAGCCGAGTTCTGAGGGCAAGCCAAAGTGATCGTCAAACTGAATGCCATCAATCTCGTATTGGGTGACGATCTCTAGAATCAAGTCGAGAATGAACTGTTGCACCGCTGGCTGAAACGGATTCAACCAAAGCCGCTGATAAATGCCGTCTTGCCAAATCCGGCTACCGTCCTGCCGTTGGGTAATCCAATCGGGATGAACGCTGGCTAACTCAGACTCCGCCGTGGTCATAAAGCCAAACTCAAACCAGGGAATCACCGCAAAGCCGCGCCGATGCCCCCGATCGACCCATTCCGCCAGCACATCGCGCCCCTGCAACTCCGTCACCCGTGGATCGACCACATAGCCAATTTCCCGTTGGGCGATCGCACTGGGATAGAGCGTGTAGCCCCAGTTCCACACGGCGGGGTAGAGGGTGTTGAAATGCAGACGGTGCAGTTGCCGCAGTGCCCGATTTGCCTGCGCCCGGTTAAATAGCACCTGACTATCCACGTTGGTCAACCAGACTCCACGCAGTTCGGCGGGAGGGGATTGGGCAATGCTCGACAGGCTGGCGTTGAGTAGAATGAGGGCGATCGTCACCCACGCCAGGACCAGGTGAATTCGGCGATCGCGCGTTTGGACAGGTTGCATCACCACACTCCGCACTCTTTCAGAGGACTATTGTTACAAAGGTTGCTACAGGGTTCAACCATTTAAGTGCATCCGTGCCAGGGTCAGATCCGGATAAAGCTTGCATACCTTCTCCTTTGCCAGACGTATGTCTCTGTGAAATCACTGACGAGGATTCAACCCATGGGAGCATCCACCTCTTTTTCACCCACCACTCGATTGCGTGACAAAAAATCCCCAACCCCTCAACCGCGATCGGCGCTGGGTAGTTCCCTAGAACAATCAAACCCACTGCAATCGAGTTGGTTTTCCAAACGTAGCGCTTCTAACGCTCAAATTCTCCCTCGCCACGGGTCCCAACTGGCGGCTCAACTGCAAAAAACCAGTTCTAAATCCGTCTCCCCTTCGCCCAATTATTTTCACTCCCACTACGGCTATGGATTCGTCGATGCGGCGGATGCGGTGGCGCGGGCATCGGGGTCGCAACCCTTTTCCCTCACCGCCACCGTGGGTAGGAACTACCGCAATCTCTGGGGTGTCGATAGGGTCAACGCCCCGGACGTGTGGCGACAAGGGTATTCCGGTAAAGGGGTTGTGGTGGCGGTGTTGGATACGGGCGTGGATTACAACCACGTTGATCTAGGAGTCAACATCTGGAAGAATGCGGGCGAGATCGAGGGCAATGGCATCGATGACGATGGCAACGGCTTCATCGACGATGTGCGTGGCTGGAACTTTGACGGCAACAACAATAACCCCATGGACACTGATGGACATGGCACCCACGTTGCCGGGACGATCGCCGCCCAACGCAACGGCTTTGGCGTCACCGGAGTGGCATACGACGCCACCATTATGCCCGTCAAAGTGCTGGGCGATCGGGGTGGGACAAATACCACTGTTGCCCAGGGCATCCGCTATGCCGTTAAAAACGGAGCAGATATCCTCAACCTCAGCCTGGGTGGAGGCGCACCGTCCAAGGAGATCGAAGACGCCATTCGCTATGCCGTCCGTCAGGGCAGTGTGGTGGTGATGGCATCGGGCAATGAGTCGGCAAAGGTGCCGATCAACCCAGCTAAGCTTGCCGATCGCTGGGGAATTGCGGTTGGAGCGGTCGATCGCCGACTTCAGATCGCCGACTTCTCCAATTTGGCAGGAAAAAAACAACTCGACTATGTGGTGGCACCGGGGGTGAAGATCTACTCCACTGCGCCCAATAATCAATACCAATTTCTAGATGGCACCTCGATGGCAACGCCCCACGTGGCTGGTGTGGCTGCCCTCGTGCTCAGTGCCAACCCAACGCTGTCTCCCAGTCAGATTGAAACCATTTTGACCAGTACGGCAAAAGCAGACAAAGTTAAGCTCTAATCAATCGGCTCTGATGCAAAAAGCGAGTTAGAGGAGATGAACATCCACAAACTCGCTTTTTGTTTTTGAGTGGCTTGCAGAAAAGTGCCCTAGGAGAGAATTCCTCGGAACAGACCAAAGTTTTCTAGTAGGAAATAGGCAAAGGCAGCCCCGCCAATTCCACCAATCAAAAACCCCGTGGCATACTCATTCCAGCCTTCCGCCGTCTCCAACTCATCGGGTGGATTAGAAGCAGTAATCGTTGCCTTAGGAGCAGGAGGATAGCTAAAGGCGTAAAGGGAAATCAACAGGGTTGAGATCACAACTAACCCCACCGTCGAAAGCAATCCCGCTAAGTTAGCAACGTCTGAATTGCGCAATGGTCCAAGGGTGGCAAAGGGACCAATCAACCAATACCCATGTGCCATGCCCACTTCCAAACCACGTCGCAGGGGAGTTAATCCTCGGCGGTAGGCAGGTAGATTATTGATCAGAGCACGGCTAAAGTCAGATGAATTAATTGGGGTCGCTAAATTGCCGTTTTGTGGGTCAAAAGCTGGAAAAACAACTTCTCGGTTTCTAGGGTCGCCCGGTCGGTCTTTAGAGCGGTCAACAGCTTGCATAAATTCCTATCCCAAACAGACTGCCCACATATACGGAGATTCCGGGGGTTATTGACCATCCAAAAGGTATATTTTTTGTTGGTAGCTCAGTTGGGCAATGGGTTTGCCAGTCGCGGTTGCAGTGGAAACTCGTCGAATTTTCCACGGCTGATTGGGGCTGGCGGGTATCAAAGTAATAACTGCTGATTAAGCCAGTGCCCGTGTCGAAGAGGCTAAAGGCAGTGATGTCATTGCTGGCAATGTAGGGTTGGGGTTGCCCCTGGTCGTCGAGCAAGGGTTTGATGGAGGGAACGATCGGTTCTAGCCCATTTGGGTCGCCCACCGAACTATACTGCTCACCAAAATTAATCGGAATTTGCCGACGTTTTTCTCCCAGATAAGCCCCGTAGGTATTGCCCACATTGGAGGATTCCAAAAAATGCATTCCAGCGGGGCTGATAAAGCGATTCCACAGGTGGGAATGTCCGTAGAACACCAACTGTACCCCCGCTGCTTCTAACAGTGGCATCACATCTCGAATGATGTAATCGTCCTTGAGGGGATATTCATAGAATACGGCTTGAATCTGACCGTTGGTGTCGTAGTCAAATTTCTGGATCGGATCGGTATAGGCTGGGACGATATTGTCACCCAACGAGTGGGGTGGGTGGTGAAACATGACAATTTTGTATTTGGCTTGCTGAAATTCAGGACTCGCCAGTTCTGCTTGCAACCAGTTGTATTGGGGACTGCCCGCGCTAATTGGCTCAAAAATATGTTGCCCGTAGCCCCAGCGATCGGGATAGTTTAAATCCTCATCTCGCTCCCGAAACCGTCCCTTGGCATCGGGGTTGAGGCTAGGCACTCGCCAAATATTAGTGATGTAGAGGGAGATCAGGCGGACATCGCCAAAGGTGACGGCATAGTAATTTTCCGCACCTCGATCGTTGGTTGGCAAACTGAAAATTTCATCAAAGGTATCGGTATTGAAGGAATTGTTTTTCAACCAGGCGGCTTGGGCTTTGGCATCGCTGTTGGGGTTGACCTGCTTAGCATTGAGGGTGTAGCGCTGATTGGCGATCGCCTTGGGATGGGGGTCGTTAAACTGCCTACCCAATCCAGTGTCCACGGAAAACCGTCCCATTACCTCATGGTTGCCCGTTGCCGCATACAGCGGCGCATGTTGGATGATTGCTCCACCTCGGTAGATCGTGGTTGTGCCCTCGCGTTCTAACTCATAGGCAGCTCGCCCTTGCAAACAGGGAAAAAATGCCCCACCCCGATTGTCATCAAACCACTCCGAAGCGCGATCGGGAATATTCACTAAATCCCCAGCCAAGAAGACGCCATCTACTTGCCCGACTGTTTCCGTCACCTTCTGCAAATTAGTGGCGGTGAGGGGCATGAGTTGGTGATCGGAGGTCAGGAGAATTTTTAATGCCTGACCCGGTTGGGGCGAGGGCGCTAGGCTAAATACCTCGCTTTCGACCACAGAGCCGTCATCCCCCACACTGGCGACTCGGTAGGGAACGCGACTGCCCGGTGTCAATCCAGTGACTTCGGCTTCATGTCGCCAAATCGGGCGGCTTACAGGGTTTTCGTAAACTTTGTTCTCGTCAGTTTGTTCCCCCACCCACGATTCCTGGTCTTCCCGTGCCCGGCTGAGTTGGGTAGTCGTGGCGATCGCCCGTTGTTGCAAATTTGAGCCATAGACAACTTCGTGCTGTCTGCCAGCAAACTCGGTGAACCAAACCACGCGCACCGTATTTGCCGTTGGATTTTGCAGGAATGGATCGCTCAGAAGGGTGAGGTTGGGACTCATAAAGCTGGCAACGGCTTGGTTGAGAAATATCAACAGGTAAATGGCAACTGACAAACAGAGCAATCGTCGTCAGCATTACACGACCATTTGAGTAGTCCGGTGAGATCAACCACCTGAATAATCGTTTCACCGTCGGTTCCTTAAGCGCAATGCCGCGATTTTAGCTCATCCAAAATCTACCTTCAAAACTTGAACCCTGGGAGATCGAGTTATCTAGACAACACTCGTCTAAACAATGAAACGGCAAAGGGCGATCGCTACAATCAAGATATTGTCTGACGAGTTAAAGCATGACTGAGCACACTCACCCCCTGACCATCGCGATCGTTGGCGATGTCCACGACCTTTGGGACGCCAATGACGAGTTGGCGCTAAAGCATTTGGGGGTTGATCTAGTTTTACTAGTAGGAGATTTTGGCAATGAATCGGTGGAGGTGGTGCGATCGATCGCCGCCCTTGACCTGCCCAAAGCCACGATTTTTGGCAACCACGACGCTTGGTACAGCGCTACCGATTGGGGACAGAAAAAATGCCCCTACGATCGCACCAAAGAAGATCGCGTCCAGCAACAAATCGATCTGTTAGAGAGTGCCGATGTGGGCTACGGTAAGTTGGATTTTCCCGCGCTAGGGCTATCGGTGGTGGGCGGGCGCCCCTTTAGTTGGGGTGGTTCCAGTTGGAAAAATGACGCCTTCTACCAGAAGCGCTATGGCGTTGAAAATTTTGCCCAATCCACCGCCAAAATCGTTGCCGCTGCCCAGTCCACCGCCTGCGATACGGTAATTTTTATTGGGCACTGTGGACCCACCGGGCTGGGCGATCGGGCTGAAGATCCCTGTGGTAAGGATTGGAAGCCGATCGGAGGTGATCACGGCGATCCGGATTTGGCAGCGGCGATCGCCCAAACTCGTTCCAGCAAATCCATTCCCCTCGTTGCCTTTGGACACATGCACCACCAACTGCGCCACACCAAAACCGAATTGCGCAAATCCCTCCACGTTGCCGATGGGACGGTGTATCTGAATGCGGCAAATGTCCCTCGAATTATTAGGACAGACGATCGCTGCCTACGCAACTTCTCCCTCGTCACCCTGCACCACGGACAAGTACAGCAAGCCAGCCTCGTCTGGGTTGCTGACGACTTCGCTATCCACTCCCAATCCATCCTCTACCAACCCACCCACCCCGAACTTCTCGCTAATTGCTAATTGCGAATCCCCACGATGAATCATTCAGGTTAAGCTAAAATACCGAAAGTCACTGGAGAGGTGGCAGAGTGGTCGAATGCGCTCGACTTGAAATCGAGTGTACGGAAACGTACCGTGGGTTCGAATCCCACCCTCTCCGTTTCCCTCCTACAGGTGAAGCAACAGGCTCATAGCGCTTTTCATTGAAACAAAACCAAATTATTTTTGGAGATGGCGCGGGTCTATTTATCTGAAACCTGCTGTAAACAACGCCTCATCATCAACGACAACGTTAAGGTAGCTCACTCTGCCGATGCCAATTGAATCGCTGGGTGGATGTATCACCGCTTGAGTAACCTCTGAACAGATACGGGGATGTCAGCAAAGGCTAGTGGGGTAATTGTGCCCTGAGTCATCTTTTTTCAGACTGGTAGCCGTTACTCCCTGGCTCTCGAAAGACAGTCAGGCTTATCTCTCGGAGGTTAACTACCCAATAGTCCGCGATGCCTGCCGTTGAATAGGCTTTGTTCTTATCCTCCAAGTCCTTAGTCAGACTGGAATCAGAGAACTCAATTACCCAGAAGATGTCTGACGGGTAGGGATGGCGTTGCACGTACACCTCAAACGGGTGGGGTTTAACTACCGCGATATCGGGTTCTGGTTCAGAATCGTTGGGCAGAGTCACTGGCTTGGCTTCTCGAATTTTGGCGCGATCGCCCAACAATGCCCGTAAATAATCCCCTGCCTCTTGAGAATAGGCAGCGTGGGGCGTCCCTTCTGGAGCCATCTCTACAATCACTCCGGCTAACAACTCAACCCGTCTGTTTTCCAGGATGCCAGCATTGATCATCCGGTGGTAATCATCAACTGTAAACTTAGCAACGGTTGCTGTCATGGCGATCTTCCCCAACTGACTATCGGCTTTGATTTGATCTATTTGATTTGATCTAACAGGCTTTGATCCAAACGTTACCCCCCAATAGCCACAAGGATCTGCCGGAGCCTTTATGGGACCAAGTGCCCCCATCACATCCGTTCCAACACCGGAATCCCCAGCAACGACAGCCCCAACTTGATCGTCCGCGCCGTCAGATCACACAGCACCAACCGCGAAGTCCGCAACGGTTCCTCGGCTTGCAGCACCGGACAGCGATCGTAGAACTGATTAAACTTCTGGCTCAGTTCAAACAATATTGACACAGGCGATTGGGTAACAGATCGGCTTCGATCGCACTCAATGCCTCATCCAATTGCAGCAGGTGTTTAGCAAGGGCAAACTCGGTTTCTTCCGTTAGGTGAACCGGGTGATCGCCCAATTGGGCAAAATCGATCGCTCCTTTGCGGCTAATCCCCTGCACCCGCACGTAGGCGTAGAGCATGTAGGGAGCGGTATTTCCCTGTAACGCCAGCATTTTGTCGTAGCTAAACACGTAGTTGCCGGTACGGTTTTGGCTGAGGTCGGCGTATTTGATGGCGCTAATCCCAATCACCTGAGCGCTGTGGGCAATGAAGTCCTCAGATTCCTGTCGTCCCTCTTGCTGGAAGCGGGTTTCGATGTCTTTGCGGGCGTAGGCGATCGCCTCCTCCAACAAGCCACTTCAATACACAGGCTCACAGAGCCACTGGTGGCGGCAGCGAATTCCGCTTGGTGCTCGGCTTTGGGCTGAAACACCCCCAGACGCAATCCAGCAAGTTGGAACTCCGCATAGACATGGGGAAGGTAGGGGTTGGGGGGAATGCCAAACACTTGGCTGTAGAATTTCACTAACATTTCATCCGCTCGGTCGGCGATCGCCACAAATACAGCACTATATTCTAGAGACATGAGCACAAAAAACCAGTAGGAACACGGTTTACACAATGCGGTCGTTCACAAAAGTGGTTAAAGCAGGGATGAGGGGATTGGCGATCATCATCTTCGCGGGATGTTCTCTACCAGAATCCCCAGAAGAGACAATGCTTCCAATTTCAAGTTCAACTCCATCTTCTACCCAAATCGCCCAATCTTCTAATCAATTCACTGGCGAGGTTGTCAGTGTGGGAGATGGCGATACTTTACGGGTCGAAAGTCGCTCTCAACAAGTGACAATTCGACTGGCATGTATTGATGCTCCAGAACGCGCCCAAGCCCCTTGGGGAGAATCCGCTAGCGCTCGGTTAGCAGAACTCGCCCCAATTGGACAGACGGTGCAGTTGCGAGCGGTCGATCGCGATCGCTATGGCAGGGTGGTGGCAGAGGTGTTTCAAGCCGACCAGTTGATCAACCTAGTACTCGTGGCGGAAGGACATGCCGCTGTGTATCGAGACTATCTCGATGGCTGTCCAGAAAATCGCGATCGCTACCTACAAGCCGAAACTCTCGCCCAACAGGAGCGCATGGGCTTTTGGCAACAGGAAAACCCCGTGCTGCCTTGGGAGTTTCGTCGAGCCAACCGCAATGCTTCCTCAACCGAATCAACTACGGCTGAGTTGCCTGCTTGTCTGAGTTCCGATTGCGACTGCCCTGA
>JAAUSV010000218.1 GCA_012032525.1 Leptolyngbyaceae cyanobacterium SL_7_1 | reverse complement strand
GGGGGAAAGCGGCGACCCCACTACGGGAGTTGGGTGCTCATCCAGAGGATGGTGAATCCGTCAATATCTATAACGGTCCCTATGGAGCCTACGTCAAACACGGCAAAATCAATGCGTCTTTGCCAGAGGGAGCCACGGTGGAGTCGATGACGATGGAAATGGCGATCGCCGCCCTCACTGCCAAAGCGGGCACCAAGAAAAAAACTGGTCGCAGTACCGCTAAGAGTTCAACGAAGAGTTCAACCAAAGGTTCAACCAAAGGTTCAACCAAAGGTTCAACCAAAGACTCATCAGCCAAAGCCGCCTCCACGAACTCTGACGAAGCCACCCCTACCACCACAACCAAGCGAGCAGCCAAGGCTTCCTCCTCCACCCAAGCCAAAGCGAAGACCACTCGCTCGACCACAGGTTCTACTAAGACGCGCACTACCAAATCCACCTCTAAAACTGCCAAATCTTCTAAATCTGTCTAGGACACTCATCAGTTAGACGGATTTACCAATTTTGTGTTTAAATTCAACGGTTTGGGTGGGCAGTTGTCCACCTGTTTTGCCATATCGGCGAGAAATACTGACCTGGCGCTAAGCACCAATAGCGAATTCCCACCCTCCGATTCCCACCCTCACATTTACGAACTCCCCTATGCCCCTTAGACTATAGGTACGATTGCTCAACTCCCTTACTCCTAATCCCTAAGTCCATTGACCTTCACAGACGACAACACCCCAGCTACCTCCACCCAAGCGTTTTATCGAAAAGAGCTGTCCGATCTGGTGCGATCGCAGCTCCAAATGTTGTTGGAACAAAATAATCTCCAAGGTGCGAAGGCGCTCCTTGTTCCAGTACAACCCGCCGATATTGCCGAAGCGATCGAGGGACTGCCGGAGCCGATGCAGGTGATCGCCTTTCGGTTGCTCTCCAAAGCCGAGGCGATCGAGGTGTATGAATATCTCGACTCCAGTGTGCAGCAAACGTTGGTGCAGGAGTTTAAGCGGCAAGACGTGCTAGATATCGTCGATCAGATGTCACCCGACGATCGGGTGCGCCTGTTTGACGAGCTACCCGCCAAAGTGGTGACGCGCTTGCTAGAGCAGATGAGTCCGCTAGAGCGCAAAGCCACTGCCCTGCTGCTGGGCTACGAAGCAGGAACGGCAGGGCGGATCATGACGCCGGAGTACATTTCCCTCAAGGAGCATTGGACAGTTACCCAAGCCATCGATCGGATTCGCAGTCTGGCAAAGTTTAGCGAAACGGTGTACTACCTCTACGTCACCGACGCTGCCGCAAACTCACAGGCATCCTCTCGCTGCGGGCACTGGTGGTAGCACAACCCAGCCAGACGATCGGTGAAATTATGGTGCGGGAAGTTCTATACGTGCAAACGGGGACTGATCAGGAAGAGGTTGCCCGCATCATTCAGCGCTACGATTTCCTAGCCGTGCCTGTGGTAGACACGGAGCAGCGCTTGGTGGGGATCGTCACCGTTGATGATGTGATTGACATTTTGGAGCAGGAAACCACCGAAGATATTTACACCTTGGGGGGTGTGCAGTCGGGGGCAGATAACTATTTCCAAACCAATTTAGTGACGGTGGCGCGGCGGCGGGTTGTCTGGCTATCTGTCCTGTTGATTACCAACACGGCAACTAGTGCTGTGATTCGCAGTCAGCAAGATATTTTGCAACAAGTGGTGGCGTTAGCGGCATTTATTCCTCTGCTGATCGGCACGGGGGGCAATGTGGGAGCGCAGTCCTCAACCGTGGTCATCCGAGGGTTAAACACGGATGAGATTCGGATTGACGAGGGTTTAAGGGTGATTCGGCGGGAGGCAACGGCGGGGTTAATTCTGGGGTTGATGCTAGGGGTAGTGGTGACGGTGTGGGCGTATGTGTTGCAGGGAAATTTGGCGGTGGCGATCGCAGTTGGCATCAGTCTAGTTGCCATTTCTGTGCTGGCATCGTTGGCGGGTTCAACTTTGCCGTTTTTGTTCCAATTAGTGGGCTTTGATCCGGCGCTGATGTCCGCTCCATTTATCACTACAGTGGTGGATGTGTTGGGAGTGTTAATTTACCTCAACATGGCACGGTTTATTCTCAATATGTAGAGTTATCAGATGTGGGTGGGTGCTTGTGGGATTGTTAGGACGATCGCCCCAATGCAGACATCAGCAACTCAAACAGCTCATTAGCATTGTTAGTGCAGCCGATCGCCCCACGACGCCGTGCCTCTGCAATGTGTTCTGGCTCTCTCGAATTGGCATAAATAATGAATGGGGTTCGATCGCCCGTCGATCGAAGTTTATCCCGCCCCTTTGAGGGACAACTCCCCCAAGCTAGCCAATAACTCACGAAAATCACGACCAAACCGAATCACGATAAACAACAGCACGGCGGGCCAAATCAGCACGTTTAGCAACCGGGTGACCGCATCCAGCAACTTGACAATTGGCTCAACGCTCACAGCTTATCCTTTATCTAGACACCGATGCCATTTGTTGGTAAACCCGATCGCTCACCTGTGCCAATCGTTGCATTGCGGTAGCGATCTCCTCTGGAGTGGCGGTGAGGCTAAGGCGGAGGCACTGTTGGGAATGGTCCCACGGATCTTGCAATCCGGGGAAAAACGAACTGCCAGGTACGACGATCACCCCCAAGTGTTTGAGTTCTTGGTAAAACTCCCAATCGGTGATTGGTAGATCTCGTAGCCACAGCCAAGCAAAAATCGCTCCCTCACCCCGATGCAAAAACCAAGGGACATTTTGTGGCATTGCCCGATCGAGCGTGTCTTCTAGCACGGCAAACTTAGCTTGGTAGTGGGGGCGAATGACATTAGCCGACAGATCTGCAATGCTCCCGATTGGATTGCCCGTGCAGCGATCGCCTGTCCATAGCGAGAGGAATGGATACACAAATTGGTTTGAAAGGATTCCAGTGCGTTAATCACCCGTTCATCCCCTAGGGCAATGCCGATGCGCTCTCCCGGAAGCCCGGCTTTGGATAGGCTGATGCAGTGCACCACATTTGACGCAAACACCGGAGTCATCTCTGCAAAATTTAAGGCTGGATAGGGACAGGCGTAGGCTGAGTCAACAAAGACAGGACTAGAGTGAGCGTCAGCCAGGGCAGCAATTTTTCTCACCTCGTCATCGGTGAGGACATTGCCCGTGGGATTGCAGGGACGCGAAAACAGGACGAAGCCTGTGTTGTCATCTAAAATCAACCGACTGAAATCAGGGTGGTACTTAAACCGATGGTGGATCTCATCCACCTCGATTGTCGGTCTACACGCCACCACGGCTTCGGGGAACAAGGACACCGCTCCGTAGCCTGTGTAATCGGGACTGAGGGGCAGAATAATTTTCTTTAACACTCCCTCATCGGTGTACCCCCCCAAAGCATTGGAGGCGAAGAAGTAAATTGCTTGGCTACCGGGCGTGATCAACACGTTGCGATCGCTCAAATTTAAGCCATAGCGTTGGTTGAAATCCGCCAAGACTGCCTCAATCAGGGGGGCATACCCCTGACTGGCACCATAGCGACAAACCACTTCTCCATATTCACGACTGGCTAGTAACGCGGTTGTGCAATCTCGCCACAGTTGCTCCACCTCCGGCAAAATCACCGGATTGCCTGCACTCAAATTGATGAATTCCTTGCCCGTTTGTAAGGTTTCAACAATGTCCTTCATAATTGCCCGCACCCCGTTGAGGCGAGTCATCTGGGTGCCAAACCGCGTCAAAAGAGAAGTCATAGAGCACTCAAAATAAAACTATCCACAGGCAACCACAGAAACCGAGGGTGGCGGCTGCCTAACCGCATATCCTGTATCCCTGAAAATTGTCGATGTCTAGCTAATTCTACGGTCCTTTGTCAAGAATCCGTCAACCGTGAGCCAGGAATCTGGGGAGCGATCGCCGATTTCATGTGTCGTAGCACACTTTTTCGCGGTTTTTTGTGGTTTTGATATTAATTTTTAACTTTCTCGGCGGGTTTTGCTGATCGGAGCACTACCATTTGGCTGGAGATCAGCTATGATTACAGCGATATAAGGTTCGGCAACAGGATCAAGAGTGTTACCTTGTACACCTTTGAGCTGTTTTCGACCCTTTCCCACATACGACCGGGTTGGAGAGGATCGTGACTATTTACGTTGGCAACCTGTCCTTTCAAGCGACTGAAGAAGATCTACGAGAAGTCTTTTCCGAGTATGGAAAAGTCAGCCGAGTGAGCCTTCCGACCGATCGCGAAACTGGCAGGAAACGAGGATTCGCATTTGTAGAGATGGAAGACGAAGAGAAAGAAGATGCAGCGATCGCGGATCTAGACGGAGCCGAGTGGCTTGGTCGAGAGATCCGAGTCAACAAAGCCAAACCTCGTCAAGGGGGCGGCGGCGGTGGTGGTCGCGAGGGTCGTGGACCTCGATCGGGGGGCGGTTTCTCAGAAGACTAGAGTTTGATCTCACCCTTCTGAAGACATTCAGCCGACTTGATCTTGGAGCAATATCAGTTGCGGTCAGGCATACTTCGCTCTTTTCTGAGGTAGCTGCTAAGTGCCTCCTAGTCTGCGTCATCACTCCGATCGGGTGGGACTTGTTGCAGGTCTCCCGATTTAGTCTAACTCTCTCCTAGGGGCAGGGTATTACTGATCGTGCCTTTCGTAGGCAGCGACGATGCGTTGCACTAGGGGATGTCGAACCACATCTGCCTGTGATAGAGTGCAAAACGCAATCCCCTCAACCCTCTGCAAGATGCGTTGAGCAACTGATAGCCCGGAGGCTTGGTTCGTAGGCAAATCAGTCTGGGTGACATCTCCGGTTACCACCATGCGAGAGCGAAACCCCAATCGGGTCAGCACCATCTTCATTTGGGCAGGCGTGGTGTTTTGAGCCTCATCTAGGATGATGAAGGAGTGGTTGAGGGTGCGTCCACGCATGTAGGCAAGCGGAGCCACCTCGATCACCCCCCGCTCCATGAGATTGGCAATTTTTTCGGGTTCCACCATTTCATAGAGGGCGTCGTAGAGGGGGCGCAGGTAGGGATTGACCTTCTGTTGTAGATCCCCTGGCAAAAATCCCAGCTTTTCTCCGGCTTCCACCGCCGGACGGGTCAATACTAACCGTTCATACTGATTTTCTAGTAATGCCTGGATCGCGACGACTGCGGCTAGGAAAGTTTTGCCTGTCCCGGCTGGACCAATACAAAATGTGAGGTCGTGGGTGCGAATGGCATTGATGTAGTCCCGCTGGGCAAATGTTTTTGCGCGAACCTCATCTCCTCGCCGTGTCCGAGCCAGCACGTCCTGCTGGAGGGTCTGAAAATCATCCAACCGATTTCCTTTCAATGCTTCCCGTGCCGTCCGAATGTCGGCTGTATCAATGTTTTTCCCTTTACTCCAATAGGGTTCCAGCGATCGCACCAGCCGTTCTACCAGTCGCACCTGAGGTTCTTCGCCAGTCACCAACAACTCCTGTCCCCGCGAGACAACCGAGGCACCCGTTTGTTTGGCTAGTTGCTTCAGGTTTTCTTCTTGATAGCCCGCCAGAGCGATGGCGCTGTCGGAGGTTGGTAGCTCAATCGTGAGTGTGATTGTCACGTCATATCCTGATAGATCAGTTCCCCACCCTTGCTGATAAACGAAAGAGGGCTAGCCTGGATTAAACATCCTCTAGTGGGTCTCTCGTGAATTAGGAGGAGCGGGAGCGGGGCGATCGTCGGGGAGAAGAACGCGAGGGCGCTAATCGGTCATCGGAGCGCTCTTCTCGCCCAGCCGCTTGACCTCCTCCATAGATCTCCAGGTGCGCCGTGTAGCCTGCGGTCTGGGCAACAGCCTGTAGAGCAGTACGGATGGCTTGAATGTTGCGTCCACCGCGACCAAACACGCGCCCCTTATCTTCCCCTTCAAAGGCTAGGCGAATCAATACGTGCGATCGGCGAGGGGAGATCTCGCAATCGACCCGTAGAGAGTTCGACGATTCTAAAAAGGGTTGCAGCAAAAACCCTACCAACTCGACAAAATCTGGTGGAGGCGCAACCGCTGCATCAGTAGAATCTAGGTTTGGCACGGTAGACTCAGGCATTTACCTGCTCGTACACATTTTGCTTTTCTAGAATCCGCCGGACGGTGTCGGTGGGCTGTGCCCCCTGTTGGAGTCGCTTGACGATCGCTTCTACTTCAAGACGAACTTCGTCCGTTCGGGGATTGTAGGAACCCAGCTCTTCGATCGGGCGACCATCGCGGCGAGAGGTGCTATTGACTGCCACAATCCGGTAACTTACTTCACGCTTTTTGCCGTAGCGCTTGAGTCTCAGTTTGATCATGCTTGACCGTTGCTCTCCTAGGAAAAATCAAAATGACTGGGGAATTATTGCCAGATGACACTCGAACATGCACCTTAGCTTTAAAATTCTAAACCCTGAATAAGCAATCATACCACTTTAAAGCAGACGGACAATGGTTGGAAACGTTGATAAAAGAAATTAGCAGGCTAACGTATCTGTATTGTGTTATTCGTAACCTTCTATTCGCTGTTGTTCTGGTTTTTACATTGCTAGAGAGGATTTGAGTTTATGTCACAGTTGATTGCAGCGGCTCAAGCCGGAGATATAGCGCAATTAACCGCCCTGCTTGCCCAAGGACTCACCGCCAACGATCGTGGTGAAAATGGCACCACGGCGCTGAGTGTGGCGGCTGAGGCGGGACATCTAGCCGTTGTCAGGCTATTGATCGATCGAGGGGCAGGGGTAAATGCCACCGATGCTGACGGCTGGACTGCCCTCATGGGAGCTGCCGCTGCTGGGCATAGCAGAATTGTTTGCTACTTGCTGGATTGTGGGGCAAACATCGATGCAACAACAAATTTTGGACTGTCGGTGTTGATGAGTGCGGCGGCTCAAGGGCAAGTAGAGGTAGTGCAAATTTTGTTAGAACAAGGGGCGGATTTGAATGCCCACGATCAAAACAAATGGACAGCATTGATCTGGGCAGCGGAGGGCGGGCATGCAGAGGTCGTGAAGCTTTTGAAGGCAGCGCGGGGGAGGGGGGAAGAGGGAGAGGGGAAAGAGGGAGGAACGGGTGGGCTGTTAGTGACTCTTCTCTAAATAATTAAGGGTTAGGTCATGCCGATTAGAACTTACAAAATACCGCTTAATTCCACACTTTATGCTCGGCGAATCCGATTTGTTTGCCTGATTTTGTTGCTCATAGGAATTGTCCTGCGGGTGGTCAATCTCGATCGCAAGGTGTATTGGCATGATGAAGTCTACACCTCCATGGAGGTGACGGCCAATAGCCGATCGGAATTGGTGGCTGACCTGTTTGACGGGCGCGAAGTTGGGGTGGCTGAGTTGCAGGAATACCAGCGCATGCGCCCCGATCGCAATCTGGGAGAAATGTTGTGGCGATTGGGCACTGAAGATGTCCAACATCCCCCCTTGTTTTATGTGCTAACCCGCTACTGGTCTAAGCTGTGGGGGGATTCGATCAGCACTACCCGCAGTATGGCGGTGTTGCTGAGCTTTCTGGCTTTTCCCTGCATCTATTGGCTGTGTCAGGAGCTATTTGCCTCAACGATTATTGGGTGGATTGCGATCGCCATCATTGCCATTTCCCCGGTGCACATTCTCTATGCCCAGGAAGCTAGGGAGTATAGCCTGTGGAGTGTGACAACATTGCTTAGTAGCATCGCCCTGTTGCGAGCCATCCGGCAACCCACCTGGATCAACTGGGGCTGGTATAGCCTCAGCTTGGTGGTGGGGCTATACACCTTTCTAATATCGGGAGTGGTGGCGCTGGGACACGGATTGTATGTCGTGCTGACGGACTCTAGAACCGTGTTTTCGACCAATAGGTTTCGCCTCCCCCGCCGAACGGTTGCCTATCTGATTTCTTTTGCGATCGCCATCCTCTTGCTGACGCCATGGCTCTATTTCCTAATTGAAAACTTCCGAACCTTCCAGGGATCGACCTCGTGGACAACAGTGCCGTTGACTTACCAACAATTGCTTGCGGCTTGGCTCGTTAATTTCAGCCGGATTTTGGTTGATTTTGATATCAATTCTGATAGCTTGTTTGTCGCCGATCAGTGGGTTGTCAAGGGGCTAATGGTGCTGGCGATTGTCCTAGGACTCTATGCACTTTTCTATGTTTGGCAGAGGACCCAACCCGCCGTGTGGTTGTTTGTTTGGATATTGGCAGGCTCCCCAGTGGTGCTGTTTATCTTGGCAGATCTGCTGGTAGGAGGACAGCGATCGGCATCCGCCCGCTATCTAATTCCAGGAATGCTAGGGGTGCAGTTGGCAATTGCCTATTTGGTGGGCGATCGCTTAGAACAGACCAAGCGCAGACGCCAACCGATTTGGCAAGGGGTGGCGATTGCGATTGTGGTAATGGGGATTGGGTCTGGGATTGCCCTGTCCTCAGCAGAGACTTGGTGGACGAAGGGAGTTAGTTATCACCATCCCCAGTTGGCAGGGTAATTAATGCTAGCGA
>JAAUSV010000217.1 GCA_012032525.1 Leptolyngbyaceae cyanobacterium SL_7_1 | reverse complement strand
TACTCCTTGATGATGTAGCCTTTGTATCCGCAGACAAATAATAAAATCCGGTTGGATGCCGATGGGTTCGGCAATAAATTTTCATCAAATGATGTCCAAAGAATTGGCCTGCCCCCCACTTCCACCATTGGTTTCGGCTTGATCGACGTTTCTTCACTTAAACGGGTGCCAAGACCTCCAGCCAGTATCACTGCCTTCATATTGATTACCCTGGTTAACAACTTTGGCTGCGCTTTTCAGGAGCCTACCAGAGAAGATAACAGAAGGTTTAAGCGTAAGTTATAAAGCTAGAGTAAAGTCAAACTGGACAACCCAATTCATTATGTAAAGATTAGGTGGATATGCCGGAAATGCACCGGAAATACTTTTAAAACTCAGTTTTATTAAGCACTTTGACGTATTGAATTACATGATTCTTACTAATGATTACCAGGCATATAGCCATTCCATTTGAATGATGAAATCTTGCCGCCCCAGATCCCCGGCTTCTCCAAGAAGCCGGGGATCTTTGTTTCACAGTTAATTTAGGATTGCTATATAGCCATTCCATTTGAATGATGAAATCTTGCCACCCCCAAGTCCCCAGCTTCTCCAAAAGAAGCCGGGGACTTTTGTTTCCCAGTTGATTTAAGACCTGCGATAGAACAAAAAGTATTTTGTATTGGGGCATGGCAATCCCATTTTCGACCAGCTATGTGTGGGTGACTCCAAGGCTAAAATCCTACTAAATGATGGGAAATCCGGTTAATTACCAATAAAACAATTCATTGAAAACCCTTGTCAAATCAACATTTACTAGTGGCTAAATAGTCGAATATTTTGACAAAATTTAGGGAATTAAAAATTCTACATTCGTAGAAATAGAGAAGTAGAGGTTTTTACGTCATTTGCCAGTTAAAGAATTGATCCGATCGCATTAAAGGAACAGATTTCCCAGCATTAAACCCGATTAATCCCCTTAAACTCACAAAATTTTTATATGTTTCTGAGTTTTGGTAAAGATAAGACAAAGCTTTTGTGGAGGTGAATACGTATTTTTCCGGATTCTGTAAAGTTAGAAGTCAGAGTTTCCCATCGGTCTAAACCTAGCTTAAATCCGTCTGACTTCCAAAAAGATCCCAAAGATCCCAAAAATCCTCAGTGTCGAGATTTCTGTGCAGTTCATTGTTTTGTTAATTGTCCACTAACGGATGAGGAAGTTGGATCAAATTAAGTTGGCAGATTTGAGATTTTGTCTAGATTAATCACAATTGGATTTGATTCTGCTGGTTTTAAGGGTAATGGTGCATCGTGACATTTGGAGGATGGATTTGAAGCGCTCGGTGCTGCAAATGTCATTTATCGCTAAAACCGGTTCAAATATTAGACAACCCTTTAGAGGTTCTATCTTCCACCCACTCCACCAGTCCGTGGAGTCGTTCTAGTCCCTAGATCTTAGCCCCCCGTTATTACTCCATTTACTGTCATCTCGATCGCATCTCCGAGGATTTTTAATTATGAAAGTTGCCCTAGTGCATGATTATCTGACCCAACGCGGCGGGGCAGAGCGGGTGTTTGAACTTTTATGCAAACATTTTCCCAACGCTGACATTTTCACCTCGCTATACGACCCCGATCGGACGATCGAACTGTGCGATCGCCCAGTCCACACCACCCTATTACAATCCGTTCCTCAAGCCTCCCGGTATTTTCGCTTGCTCGCTCCGTTTTATTACCCCGCGTTTCGAGCCCTCGATCTCCAAGACTACGACTTGATCATCAGCAGCAGCACTAGCTTTGCCAAGGCAGTGCGCAAAAAACCGGGGGCAAAGCACGTGTGTTTTTGCCACAATGTGCCCCGATTTCTTTGGGATACTAAAACCTATTTACGGGAATACAAAGACTTCCAAGCTTTTTACCCAGCGCTGGATGTCATCTTTAAGGCAATGCGAAAGGCGGATCTGACCTATGCCCAAGAGCCTGATCTTTACATTGCCAACTCCACCACGGTGGCTCAGCGCATCGAGAAGATCTACAATAGACCCGCCATCACGGTCAACTATCCAATCGACACCAGCCAATTTACTTTCTCAGAAGAGAAGGAAGATTTCTATTTGGCATCGGCTCGACTACTCAGCTACAAGCGAATTGACGTGATTGTGGAAGCTTTTAACCGATTGGGCTGGCTGCTGATTGTCTCTGGAGACGGTCCGGAGCGAAACAACCTAGAAGCTCGCAGCGCTCGAAACGTCATCTTCTCAGGTTATGTTAGCGATGCCGAACGGCGTAAGTTGTTGGCAAAGGCGCAATCGGTGGTTGTGGCTGCGTTAGAAGATTATGGTCTGGTGCCGATCGAAGCCAACGCCAGTGGTACTCCAGTCATTTCCTACGGGGCGGGTGGAGTCTTAGACACGCAGGTGCCGGGAATGACGGGGTTGTTCTTTAAAGAGCAGACCGCCGAATCCCTGCAAGCTGCCCTGCTGGAGGCTAAAAAAGCCCGTTGGAATTACGCCAAAATCCGTGACCACGCCCTCAACCATTTCACCGACACGGTGTTCTTCCAAAAAATTGACCAGATCATTGGCGAGTTTTGTGACAATCGCATCCTGAGTTTCGTTGGTTAGAACCGCTATCCTACCCAAGTGAGTTATCGTCATGTCTACCAGCAAGGTTAATCCATTAAACGACTCCGAACTAGGCTACAGCCAACTGTTTTCAGTGCTGCTGAGGCGTCGCTTCCTGTTATTAGGAATTTTGCTTTGCGCCTTGGCAGGTTCAACCTACCTGTCTACCAAAAAGAGTCTACCTATCGCAGTTCGATGCAATTGCTCGTAGAGCCTAACTACGAGCAACGCCCTGATGCGCTACGGGAAGGGCTGCCGGAAAGCCTGCTGCCGGGGGCAGCCACGGTTGAGGTGGACTATGCCACCGAGATTCGATTGATGCAGAGTCCGACGTTGGTTAGCCGAGCTGTAGAAACGCTGCGCAGTGACTATCCTGACATCAGTGTGGACGAAATTCGCAGCAGATTGTCCATTAGCCGGGTACTGGAGACAGAAGACGAGGTTGAAACCAAAATTCTGCAAGTGGAATATACCAGCAACAACCCGGAAAAAACCCAACGGGTGCTGGAGGCATTGAAGGAGGTCTACCTCAGCTACAGCCAGGAACAACAGAAAGTCCGCCTAAACAATGGACTGGCTTTTATCGACGAACAGTTGCCAGAAGTGCGTGGAGAAGTTGCCCAAGCGGAGCGATCGCTAGAGCAATTTCGTGAGGGACAGAGTGTGATTGATCCCCAAGCCCAAGCGGAGGAAGTCACACGGGCACTCAATGCCATCGCTGAGGAACGCCGCACCATTCGCGCCCAGTTTGAAGATGCGCAGATGCGGTTTAACAATACACAACGCCAACTGGCGCGATCGCCAGAAAGCGCCCTCCTGGCATCCCGTCTCAGCCAATCGGAGCGATTTCAAACCCTATTAAATACGCTTCAGCAAACCGAATTTGCCCTGGCACAACAACGGGTCACTTACACTGACAATGCGCCCACCGTGCGTGCCCTAGTCAGAGAACTGAACAACCAACGGGCACTGCTTCAACAGGAAGCCAGCCAAATTTTGGGAGAAGCCGCTGGACAGTTTAATCTCTCAGAGTCCTCCCTTCTAGCAGAATCGCAGTTGAGCGAGGTCGATCTCAACCTCACCAATCAACTGGTGGAAACCCAAACAAACTTGGTGGGATTAAATGCCCGCGACCAGAGCCTAGCCCAGGCGGAAAGCCGATTGCGAGCAGAGCTTAATCGCTTCCCCGAACTGATCGCGGAGTACAATCGCCTGCAACCCGATATTGATATTAAACGCGATACGTTGCAACAACTATTGCGGGCACGGCAGGAGTTGAGCATTGACATCGCCAGAGGTGGTTACAATTGGCAAGTTGTCGATTCCGCCGACCTGGGTGAGAAAACAGGTCCCAATCTCGGCAATGATTTATTGCTAGGGGCGGTCTTGGGATTGTTCCTGGGGTCACTGGTGGTCTTCTTGGTGGAGTCGATGGACAACGTGGTGCACTCCAGCGACAAACTCAAGGAAACGGTGGCATTGCCCCTGATCGGCACAGTTCCCCGCTTGCCCCGTAGCATTACGGGTTCGCGCTTTGCCTTGGGCAACCGCACCAGAGGCATTCCCATGCTGCAAGCGGCAAACTGGCCCTGTTTAGAGAATCGATGGACTTGATCTACAAAATATCCAACGATCGAGCGCTGGGGCAGGCTTAAAATCGATCGCCATCACCTCTGCTTTGGCAGGAGAAGGCAAAACCACTGTTGCTCTCGGACTGGCTCTGAGTGCGGCTCGGTTGCACCAACGGGTGTTGTTGATCGATGCCAACTTGCGATCGCCCAGCCTCCACCACCAACTCAACCTGTCTAACGACCAGGGATTATCCACCCTGGCAGACCTGGATTACAAATCGCTCAACCTGCACAGCCTTAATTCCAACACCGACATCCTGACGGCAGGACCGATTCCCTCTGACCCAGTCCGAGTGCTTAGCTCTAAGCGAATCAAAGAGTGGATTAAGTCCTTTGAGGGAGACTACGATCTAGTGATTTTAGACGCCTCCTCTGTCCTAGGAATTGTCGATGCTATTCAAACGGCATCGCTGTGCAATGGAGTGCTCATGGTAGCTCGATTGGATCGAATCACCCAATCTGATTTGATTCAAGCAGTAACCACATTGGGAGAATCCAATGTTCTTGGAATTGTTGCAAATGAAGCGAAGAACTTGAAGCTCCATTACAACAATCAAACTTCGATCGAAGAAGAGTTCTTTGTTCCCCAACAGCATGGGTTGTTGAACAACAAAGGCATCGCTGATCAACTCGATAAAGTCAAGCTGCCCTAAACGGTATACGACAGAGGTAACAATCTGTTACCTCTGTTATCTACCTAACTTGAGCGATCGAACTGTAATCAGCAACCATACGAGGTGGTAACAATGGCGTTTAGGTCAGGAGTGCTGTCATTGAAGGATACAATCACAAAAAGTGTTCACTCCGTGCTCAGTGGGCGAGGAGGGATCGCTGCAACGATTCAAACGTTCATTGTTAAAGTATTAATCATTGCAATCAATATGGGAACGGGCGTTATTACAGCCCGTTTTTTAGGACCTGCGGGACGGGGCGAGTTGACCGCCATGCTGGTGTGGCCCCAGCTCCTCGCCTTTACCTTAACCCTTGGTCTACCAAAATCCATCATCTACAACTTCAAAAAGCACCCTGAGGAAAAACCAAGGCTTTTCTCGGCGGCATTGATTATGAGTGCTGGGTTAGGGGTTTTAGCCTCTATGATTGGCGTTGGGCTAATTCCCTACGTCCTAACCAAGTACCCCCCGGAAGTGATCCGCTCCGCCCAATGGCTGATGGTAATGTCGCCCTTGACCCTGCTGGGGTTGATTTGTTCGTCCTCCCTAGAGGCAGAAAGTGACTTTACAGCCGCCAATCAACTGCGTTATTTTGTGCCGCTGAGCACACTGGCATTGTTGGGAGGGCTGATCTTAACCACAGGTGTCACTTCCTTCAACGCGGCGTTAGCATACACACTCCCTAGTATCCCGATCACACTTTGGATATTGGTTCGTCTGTGGCGACGATATCGCCCCCAATGGAAAAACTAGGTCAATCATTTCAATGGTTGACGAACTATGGCTTGCGTTCCTACGGCATCGATTTAGTCGGTGGCATCTCAGGACAAACAAGTCAGGCGCTGGTCGTCGGCTTGATGAGCCCCACTGCCTTGGGTCTATACACCGTGGCAATGAGTGTGTCTCGCATGCTGACAATGTTTGAGGATTCGGTGATCACCGTGCTTTTACCCAAGTCGGCGGCTCGTTCCCTAGATGAAATCATCGTTTTAACTCGGCGATCGGTGGGAATTAGCACCCTCTTGACGGCTATCTGTGCCACGATTGTCATGGTCTTGGGTCCAGTCCTCCTGCGCCTGCTCTATGGCACCGAATTTTTAGGCGCGATTCCCGTCTTTCGCATCCTGTTGGTGGAGATCGTCCTTCAAACCACGACTGGGGTGCTAGTGCAAACTTTCATGGCAACTGGAAAACCAGAGGCGATCGCCAGTTTGCAGCTACTCACCCTGTGTTTCAAAGCCCTATTAATGTTTCTCCTGATTCCCCAGTATCAACTGATCGGAGCAGGGCTTGCCCTGGTGATTTCCTCGATACTGCGCTTGATATTTACCATAGCGAGCTATCCCCTGTTACTCAAGGTCAATCCCTTAAAACTAATTCTGACCCGCGAAGATTGGCTATTCCTCTTGCAAACCTTCAAGCTGATCAAGCGACGATGATCGCCCCAGTTTCCATCTATTCAAATCAGGTCATCCCCAGAGAACCCCTATGAATCAGGCTCCCCTCGTCAGTATTGTCATTCCCACCTACGATCGCCCTGACTACTTGCGGGAAGCGCTCCAGAGCGCCGTGCAGCAAACCTACCAGTCGATCGAGATCATCGTCTCCGACAACGGTAGCCCCACAAGCCCAGAGGCACTGGTGCAGTCCTTCCAGGATGAGCGTATTCGCTTTTGGCGCAATCAAACCAATATTGGCATGTTTGCCAACACAATGAATGCCCTTAAACTGGCGCGGGGAAAGTATGTGGCACTGCTACACGATGACGATCGCTGGGAGCCTACCTTCCTAGAAAAACTCGTCCCACCCTTAGAAACCTACCCCGAAGCGATCGTCTGCTTTTGTGACCAGTTGATCATTGATGGAGACGGCAAGGTTGACCCAGAGGCAACCGAGCAAACCGCCCAGCTTTACCACCGTGCCCCATTAGAAGCGGGGATTCATCGCCCCTTTTATGAACTAGGGCTGATCCACAAAACCGTACCCACCGCAGCAGGCGCGGTGATGCGGCGATCGGCGATCGACTGGGACACCATTCCACCGGAGGTGGGCGGCATGTATGACCTCTACCTCACCTACCTGTGCTGTCGATCGGGGTTGGGCGCGTACTACTGCCCAGAACGCCTGGTCAATTACCGCGTCCACGCCCAAACCGAAACCATGCTGAGCGGTCGTCGCAATGCCCAAGCCAAAATCACCAAAGCAAAGACGGAGATTTTTTGCTACGGACAGTTCATGCAGGATGAGCGGTTGCAACTGTTTCACTCCCATTTTCGCCAACAGTGGTTACACGCCCACACCACCCTGGGAATTGGGTTAATCCGCGCCAAACGGGCAAGGGAGGCGCGTCCCTACTTGCTGCATGCCCTTTCGCAACAGCGGGTGAATTTGCGGACTGTTGCCGCCCTAATTCTCAGCTTCCTCGCGTTTGCCCAATTGGAGCGATCGCCCTAATCCAACATTCCATCTCGTTCGTCTACCTGAGAAACCCATGTTAATCACCACCATCATCCCCACCTACCGTCGTCCCACCGATCTAGCCCGTTGCTTGACAGCGCTGCAAAATCAGATTCGTTTAGCCGATGAGGTGTTGGTTGTTGTCCGCGACACTGACACCGCGACCTGGGAGTTTCTCGCCAGCTATTCCCCCTCCATGCCGATGCGGATTCTAACCGTCACCGTGCCGGGGGTCGTGGCTGCCCTCAATACCGCATTGGAGATTGCCAGCGGCGAGATTGTCACCTTTACGGATGATGACGCTGCCCCCCATGCCGATTGGCTCCAGCGGATCGAAGCCCATTTCCTGGCTGATGCAGCGCTCGGTGGCTTGGGTGGGCGGGATTGGCGATATGATGGCACAACCCTGTTGCAGGAGCCAGAACGAGACCAGGTTGGACAACTGCAATGGTTTGGGCGAATGGTGGGCAATCACCACGTGGGGGTGGGCAAGCCCCGCTCGATCGACATTCTCAAGGGAGTAAATATGAGTTATCGTCAGGCGGCGATCGAGCATCTGCGATTTGATACCCGCCTACTGGGCACGGGTGCTCAAGTTCACAATGAGATGGCATTTAGCCTAGAGGTTAAACGTCGTGGCTGGAAACTGCTTTATGATCCTGCTGTCGCAGTAGATCACTTTGAGGGGAGTCGGTTTGAGGAAGACCGGGTGGGTAATTTTGACAGCACAAAACTAGCCGTATTTAACTCCAGCTACAACGAAGCATTGATTTTATTGGAGCATTTACCTGTGACGCGGCGAATGGTCTATTTGATCTGGTCATTGCTGATTGGCACTCGTCAAGCTCCCGGTCTCCTACAAGCCCTGCGATTTACTGCAAGCTTTGGAACTACAGCTTGGCAACGGTTTTGGGTGACGCAGCGAGGAAAGTTTTCGGCGTTGGCGGCACGGCGAAACCAGCAACGACATGACCCTCAATTGAGGGATGCGATGCCATCTTGATCAAGCAACTTTGTGCCATTCGTCTTTGTGCCATTCGTCTTTGTGCCATTCGTCTTTGTGCCATTCGTCTTTGTGCCATTAGTAGAAATTGAGAGGACGCCAGGGTGATTTCGATATCAGCCGTTATCTTG